>CAZFCR010000417.1:0-3347 GCA_964517305.1 uncultured Akkermansia sp. | reverse complement strand
TAAAAGGACTATATTAGCAAGATTTTTTAATACAAAATAATTTTAATTTAACTATATAATATGTCTGACGGAGAAAAGTTAATCCCTATTAACATTGAGGAGGAGATGAAGTCAGCCTACATCGATTATTCGATGTCGGTAATTGTATCGCGGGCTTTGCCTGATGTGCGTGACGGTTTAAAGCCCGTTCACAGGCGCGTTTTATACGGCATGCTCGATCTTGGGGTGCTTCACAACAGACCATATAAAAAATCTGCCCGTATAGTTGGGGAAGTTTTGGGGAAATATCACCCACATGGTGATTCAAGTGTATACGATACCATGGTGCGTATGGCCCAGGAATGGAGTCTTCGCTACATGCTGGTTGACGGACAGGGTAACTTTGGCTCAATGGACGGAGATATGCCCGCCGCGATGCGTTACACAGAGGTGCGTTTCCGGAAGATAGCGGAAGAAATGATTGCCGATATTGAGAAGGATACTGTTGATTTCAGACCCAATTTTGATGACTCTCTTACTGAGCCTACGGTGATGCCAACGAGAATCCCGAACCTGCTGATGAACGGCGCTTCCGGGATTGCTGTGGGAATGGCCACCAACATGGCGCCTCACAACCTTACAGAGTGTATCAATGCCATATTAGCATACATTGATGACAAAAACATCGATATTGACAGTCTGATGAAATACATCAAAGCGCCTGATTTTCCAACGGGCGGCATGATTTATGGTCACGAAGGGGTGAAAGAAGCCTACCGTACGGGCCGTGGACGTGTTGTGATGCGTGCGAAAGCAAGCATTGAGGTGGTGGGCGAACGCGAAAGGATCGTGGTAACAGAAGTACCTTACCAGATCAACAAGGCGGAAATGATCAAACGGCAGTGGGAACTTTGCAACGAAAAGAAAATAGAAGGCATTACTGAGATCCGTGATGAAAGTAACCGTGAAGGCATCCGTGTGGTTTACGAACTGCGCAGGGATGCTATCTCCAATGTGGTACTCAACAACCTTTATAAACATTCCGCTTTACAAACCTCTTTCTCCATCAACAACGTAGTGCTGGTGAAGGGCCGTCCTGAACTGCTGAATTTAAAAGACATGATCCTGCACTTTGTGGATCACAGGCACGAAGTAGTGATCAGGCGCACGCGTTATGAACTGGCTCAGGCCGAGAAACGCGCTCACATCTTACAGGGATTACTCATCGCCATCGATCACCTTGATGAAGTGATCAGGATCATACGCGAAAGCGAGAGTCCTGACATTGCAAGGGATGAACTCATTGCCAAATACAATTTGTCTGAGATACAGGCCCGCGCCATTCTCGACATGCGTTTAAGAACACTCACCGGACTTGAACGTGATAAATTAAAAGCAGAGTACGACGAGTTGATGAAAACCATCGCGCATTTAAATGATGTGCTGAATAATGAAAGTCTGCGTTACACCATCATCAAGGATGAACTCATTGATATCAGGGAGAGATACGGTGACGAACGCCGCACTGAAATAGTGTATTCAGGAGACGATCTGCGCATAGAAGACATGATTGCCGATGAGAACGTGGTGATCACCATTTCTCACATGGGTTACATGAAACGCACCAATCTGGCCGAATACAGGGCGCAGAACCGCGGAGGACGCGGCAGTAAAGGCACCGCAACACGTGATGAAGATTTTGTAGAACACATGTTTATTGCCTCTACGCATAATTACATTCTCCTTTTCACCGAAAAAGGGCAGGTATACTGGATCAGGGCTTATGAAGTGCCTGAAGGCAACAAACAAAGCAAGGGCCGCGCTATTCAGAACCTCATCAGTATTGCGCCGGATGATAAAGTAAAAGCGTTCATCAATATCAAGGATCTCAACGACGAAGAATACATCAACAATAACTTTATTATTTTGTGTACCAAGGACGGTATCATTAAGAAGACATCTGTCGAAGCATACTCACGTCCGCGCACCAATGGTATCAATGCCATCACCATCCGCGAAGGCGATATGCTGCTCGAAGCAGCGCTCACGAACGGTAAAAATGAAATTATGCTCGCCACCAAACTTGGTAAAGTATGTCGTTTTAACGAAGAAAAAGTGCGTCCGATGGGACGTAACGCCAGCGGTGTGATTGGAATAGATCTGAACGACGACGAAGCCGGGAATAATGAAGTGATCGGCATGATCTGCATCAGCGACATGAAATCAAATGTACTGGTGGTGTCTGAAAAAGGTTATGGCAAACGTTCAGATATTGATGAGTACCGGATCACCAACAGGGGTGGAAAAGGTGTAAAAACCATCAACATTACTGAAAAAACAGGACATCTGGTTGGTATCAAATCGGTGACCGACGAAAACGACCTCATGATCATTACCAAAAACGGCATTACCATTCGTATGAATGTGAGTGACCTGAGGGTGATGGGCAGGGCAACGCAGGGTGTTCGCCTGATTAACATCCAGGACAGCGACAGTATTGCTGCAGTTACCAAGGTGGACCATGAAGAGGAGATTGAGTCCGGAGAAGCCGCAGTTGCGCCTGATGTGACCCCTGATGATACTAATCCGGGAACTGAACCCGATAATACTACACCAGCGGACAATAACGGTTAATAACGGAAAAAGCCCCGAAAGATTAAAAACTATCTTAGCAAAAAAATAAAAGCATGAACAAAAATTTAATTCTTACAGGTATCGCATCTGTTTTTTCGATGGTTACTGCCATGGCGCAGCCCACTTTGGTTGAAAAGATCGAAGCAAAAACAGATAAAATCGTTATACCGTACGAAAGGTGGAAATTACCGAATGGTTTAACGGTGCTTTTGCATGAAGATCATTCAGATCCGGTTGTGAACGTGATGGTGACCTATAAAGTAGGGTCGAACCGCGAGAGCATTGGAAAATCAGGTTTCGCTCACTTTTTTGAGCACATGATGTTTCAGGGTTCGAAACACGTGGCTGATGAAGAACATTTTAAACTCATTTCGGGCGCCGGGGGTACCATGAATGGATTTACCGAAAGAGATAAAACGGTTTATTTTGAGACTTTGCCATCCAATTATCTTGAAATGGCGCTCTGGCTGGAGTCAGACCGCATGGGTTTTTTACTTGATTCGCTTACAAGCAAAAAGTTCGAAAATCAGCGTGATGCCGTGAAAAACGAAAAATCGCAGAACATCGAAAATCAGCCTTATGCCATGGCTTATGTTGAAGAGATGGGCAAGGCCCTTTATCCGGCCGGGCATCCTTATAGCTGGCCGGTGATTGGGTATGTAGATGATCTGAACAGGGCAGACCTGAACGATGTGAAGAATTTTTTCCTTCGCTGGTACGGACCTAACAACGCT
>CAZFCR010000416.1:0-3352 GCA_964517305.1 uncultured Akkermansia sp. | reverse complement strand
CGACAATGCTATGAACACGCTATCCACCTTTGTTGGCAGCACTTACGAACTTGGGTTTATAAAATACCAGCGCTTTTTTAAAGTGTTTGTTCAGGCCTCACCGGAGTTCAGAAGACTACCATCTGACATTATGAACCTGTATGTAAAAAATGACCGCGAAGAAATGGTTCCGTTTTCTGCATTTATGAAGATTCACAAAAAACAAGGTGCAAACGAAATCAACCGTTACAACATGTACAATACTGCTGGTATCAGAGGCGCGCCAGGCAAAGGATACAGCAGCGGTGAAGCCATAGAAGCAGTAAAAGAAGTGGCCGCGAAAACGCTTCCTCAGGGCTTCGGAATTGACTGGGCCGCACTTTCATACGATGAAACAAGAAGAGGAAATGAAGCCGTTTACATTTTTATAATCGTGCTCATTTTTGTGTATTTCGTTCTGGCAGCGCAATATGAGAGTTTTATTATTCCGCTGGCGGTTGTTTTGTCGCTGCCCGCGGGCATATTTGGATCATTTCTGATGATCCGTGGAATGGGACTCGCTAACGACATCTATGCCCAGGTGGGATTGGTGATGCTGGTTGGATTACTGGGTAAAAATGCGGTGTTGATAGTTGAATTCGCTGTTCAAAAACAAAGGCAGGGAGCAACTGTAATTGAGGCGGACATTGAAGGTGCCAAAGTCCGATTCCGTCCCATTTTTATGACCTCTTTTGCATTTATAGCCGGTTTAGTTCCCTTAGTCCTGGCACATGGGGCCGGCGCCCTGGGCAACCGAACCATAGGGGCATCTTCTATGGGCGGCATGCTTTTCGGAACTTTTTTCGGCGTTATCATTGTTCCGGGTCTCTATTACATTTTCGGAAGCCTTGCAAAAGGACGCAAATTAATCAGAAATGAAGAAAGTAATTCACTTACTGACGACCTCGTACATCATGTTGACTCATTTCCACAAACCAAAGACAATGAAACCAATGACTAAAAAATTGTTTATTTTCAATATATCAGTATTCCTTTTGTTTGCCCTGCTTTCTTCGTGCGTTGCCCCGCTGCAGGGGCGTTTAAAAGAAAACGGAGTGATGCCCGCGAACTACAACAATCAAAAAAGCGACACTGTTAATTCAGCAATGCTTAACTGGAGAGAATTTTTTACAGATCCCTTTCTCCGGAATCTTATCGACACGGCGCTGAAAAACAACCAGGAGCTTAATATTGTCAATGAGGAAATCAATATCCTCAGAAACGAAACGCTGTTGGCAAAAGGACAATACCTTCCATTTGTTGGTTTACATGCAGGCTCAGGGCTTGAAAAATCAGCGCGGTACACGCGTCACGGCGCTTTAGAGGCTAATACACCAATAACGCCTGGAAAAAAGTTTCCGGAGCCGTTGCCCGATTTTTTCATTGCCGCTAATGCCTCATGGGAGATAGATATCTGGAACAAACTCCGGAATTCAAAAAAATCGGCAGTGAATAAATACCTGGCAAGCGTTGAGGGCAAAAAATTTCTTGTCACCAATTTGGTTTCGGAAATCGCGAATGCCTATTATGAGTTGATGGCGCTTGACAGACAACTTGTGATTCTCGATCAGAACATTGCCATACAGCAAAATGCTTTACAAATAGTTAAACTTGAAAAGGAATCAGCCAAAGTTACCGAACTGGCTGTTAAAAAATTTGAGGCCGAGTTACTTAAAAATCAAAGCAGTCGTAATTTTTTGCTTCAGCAAATTACAGAAACCGAAAACACCCTTAATTTCCTCACCGCGCGGTATCCCCAAAAAGTAGAAAGAAACATACAGTCGATCAACGATGTAATACCCACCATTGTTCAACAAGGCGTGCCTTCTCAGCTGCTGAGCAATCGGGCCGATATAATGCGGGCCGAAAAAGAACTTGCCGTCGCGAAGCTGGATGTAAAGGTGGCAAAAGCCGGTTTTTATCCCTCACTGGTCGCAAATGCCGCGCTTGGTTATCAGGCTTACAATGCTGCTTTTCTGCTTCAGTCACCCGTGTCAGTGCTTTACACACTGGCCGGTGATATGGTGGCGCCGCTGATCAACCGCAAGGCCATCAAGGCAAATTATTATTCGGCCGGATCTAAACAGATTCAGGCAGTTCATAACTACGAACGAACCGTTCTGAAAGCATACATCGAAGTTGCCAATCAGCTGTCAAATATTACCAATATCAGCAACAGCTATGATCTGAAAGCAGGTCAGGTGGAGGCGCTTACCGCATCCATCGAAATTTCGACGGGTCTTTTCAAATCAGCCCGTGCCGACTATATGGAGGTGCTGATGACACAGCGTGACGCGCTTGAGGCAAAATTTGAACTGGTGGAAACAAAAATGCTCAGAATGAAAGCGCAGGTTGCGCTCTACAAGGCACTTGGAGGCGGATGGCGTTAAAACTGAACTGAAAACAAAACTTACTTGAATAAAGCTGGAATCACCTTTAAATTTTATATTTGTTTATGCTTCGCCAGCTAATTTCAACCATGCTACTGATTCTGATTTTTATCAGTGCCGCAAGCTATTATCCGATTTTTAAGGCCGAACAATGGTTCATTCGGAAAGAAATAAAAAAACGAATTAAGAATAAGGTACCGGATACCCAACTTCACCACATTGAATTTAAAACCGACCAACTCGATAAAATTGACTGGACGAGACTAAACAGGGAGTTCCGGAAAGACGGAGAGATGTTCGATATTGTAAAATCGGATACATTTCCCGATCGAATTGTCTTTTACTGTGTAAACGATACCGAAGAAAAAATACTGTTTAACCGGCTTGAAAACCTTGTATCGGAAGAAATCGAAAAAGGAAACATGCCTGTAAAACGGAAGGCAGTTTCAATGATAAAACTCATGAGTTCGCTACATTATCTTTCAGGCGATCCTATCGCGCTGGTTTCAGCCACTTCTTCACGGGTGTTATACCGATCCCTGAAAACAGGGGTGACCTGCGGCTTTAAATCGCAAACAATCCATCCGCCCGACAGCACTGCCGTATTTAGCGCGTAATCAACAACTGCGGGGATAAACCCTGAGTATTTCCTATTTATTTATCAAATAGTATTTTCATGAAAAAAATATTCTTGTCCCTCCTGGGACTGGCAACAACTTTATGCACCCATGCGCAAACGCGGATAAGGGGGCAGGTTACCGGAGCCGATGGTAATCCGATCAGTGGCGTTACCATTATCAGCCCTGCTACAATTACAACAACAGATGAAGATGGATATTTCTCAGCAACCTGTGCGGATTCCGTTGCGCTCACCTTTTCGCATCCCGGTTACAAATCAGAAACGGTACTTTATAAGGGTTGTCCTGAACAGATATCAATCAAAA
>CAZFCR010000415.1:0-3364 GCA_964517305.1 uncultured Akkermansia sp. | reverse complement strand
TTTTTAAATTCATCCTGATTCGAGAGTTCCTGGAACAGATCGTTCATCTCTTTGCAACCTTTGCACTGAAGTTCGGGCTGGTAGTTAACGATGATGTACTGGTGTTTCAGAAACAGACCCGGCCAGTCAACTATATCGCTGTTGATTATTTCCATTCGGTTGCGGGTTAAAAAGTTAGTTTTCAATACTGTTGATATGCGAATGCTATGCCAAGGCGGGAAGGACGAAGGGAATTTACGATTTACGATTTTGAATTTACGAGTATGGAAGGACAAAGGGAATTTAGGATATGCGATTTTGAATTTACGAGGTTGAGTTTCATGATAAACGGACTCAGTTCAGAAACAATCGCTGCTGTTCTGTCTTAGGATATTGACCGAGGGAGATTAACATATTTGTTGATTAACTTAGCCGTGCATGACCGAGATACTGATTATCATTTTTCTTTTTATACTGAACGGACTTTTTGCCATGTGCGAAATTGCATTGGTGTCGAGCCGGCGGTCGCGTCTAAAACAGGCTGAGAAAAACGGAAGCAAAGGCGCGACTATTGCTCTCAAACTTTCTGAGGAGCCCGAAAAATTTCTCTCCACCGTGCAGATCGGGATTACCCTCGTTGGCATTATAGCCGGCGCTTACGGTGCCGATGCTTTTACTGAAGATTTAAAACCTTATGTGGAGCGCGTTGAAGTGCTGACACCTTACAGCGAACAGATTGCTTTCAGCGCCATCATTACCATCATCACTTATTTTTCTCTCATCATCGGCGAACTGGTTCCAAAAACGCTGGCTCTGAACCATCCCGAGAAGATCACCGTTGTGCTTGCGCCCTTTATGCGGGTGCTTACATTTATTACTTACCCCCTTGTTTTGTTCCTGACTTTTTCAACCAAAGTTGTTTTAAAAATGTTGTTCATTAAAGAAACCAAAGATCCGGTGATCACCGAAGACGAGCTGATTTACCTGATAGACACCGGCGCCCGCCATGGCATTATTGAGAAACAGGAGGGTGAGATGCTGCACAGTGTTTTTAAATTCGGCGACAAAAAAGCGACCCACATGATGATCTTCCGTAAAAACATCAAATGGCTGAATATGCGCCAGCCCAAAGAAGACATCCTGGCCGATATTTTTCAGCTCCCTTACACCAAATACCCCGTGTGTGACGGTTCTCTCGATAACATGGTGGGCGTGGTTTCGCTTACCGATATCATTCAGCACATTCAGAAACCTGAGTTCAGCATCGCTGACTACATGAAAGAGGCTTTGTTTTTTCCTGAACACGTGCCTGCCTTAAGGATCCTTGAGGAATTCAGGTCGAGAAAAGTGCACATCGGTTTTGTGGTGGATGAACATGGCAAAATAACCGGCCTCATCACCCTTCACGATCTGATTGAAAACATTGTGGGTCAATTGCCAGATTTTGATCAGCCGGCCGCGCCTGTGATCCTGCAGCGAGACGATGGCTCATGGCTGGTGGGCGGAAAAACACTGATGCAGGAATTAAGAAAGATTCTGGATCTGCCCGAGGACCTTCATACCAGCCGTTTTACCCTCGAGACCTTTTTAAAACAAAAACGAGGCGGTAAAGTGTTTTTAGGCGAGATCATTCTTTTGTCGGCTTACCGTTTTGAGATTGTTGACCTCGACGGATCAAAGATTGATAAGGTGCTGGTGACCCGCGTCAATAATGCCCAGTCTGAACCCTAACATGCTTTGTTTTTCCGGTTCCGGAAACCGCACTGGCCAATGTGCCGAAAATGTTTTTTTTGTTCCCTGCCCACTCTCCACCATGAGGCTAAAATTCTACGCAAAAAACAATTTTCTTACATCCGTTAGTCCGGAGCCGAAATCCGGCAAATCAGACTGAATTTTGCCGGCATCTTTGAGCCCGGTACTACATCGTCATCTTCAGCGGCCAGCACCAGATTTTCGCCACGCAGCGATGAGGTATCCCCTAAAAACCAAAAAAATAAAGACTATGAAAATGTTTACAAACAACACAGTTTCGGTACCTTTTAAAAATCAGTTGGCCGGTCCGCGTTCATGGTGGAACTTTGTAGTGATCCTGTTGGTATGCACCTCTTTTAACCTGGCCGCGGTGCCAATGGTGCGGATTCACCTCTCGGGTGCCAATACACTGGATGAAACCGTGATCTATTACCAGCAGGGTGCTACTGCGGGTTTCGACAGTCAGTACGATGCCTACAAACTTTTTGGTGTTAATCCGGCCGCTACCATTTCTCAAAAATGTGGCACGCTTAACCTTCAGATCAATGCCATTCCTCCCGTGATTCAGAGTTTCAGTGTGCCTTTAAATGTGATCACCCCGATAAAAGGCAATTACACCATTTCGGCCAGCGATTTTTCTGTGTTGCCCGTTGGTACCAAAGTTTACCTGCAGGATCTGGTAGCCGGCACCAGCGTAGATCTTTTACTCGCGCAGCACGCGTTTGTTACCAGCATCAATGATCCTGAACAACGTTTTGTAATCAACATTGTTTACACCGAAATTGTGGTGGCGGAACCAACACCGGAGCCTGTAAAACAACCAAAAGGAAAAGGCCCTAAAAACGCAAAACTCACGAGTGTGGGTGGAAAAAAATACAGTGTCATTACCGATGAGCAATTGAGTGGCTCGTTAAAAGCGGAACTCAGTACTGTTGGGCATAAAGTGCAAAGCAAACCTGTTACGGTTACAGAACTTACACAGGGTGAAAGCCTGATTGACCTGAGTGATTTCGCGCCGGGGATTTATCATCTCTCTGTGATTTCAAAAGGAAATGTAGTGGCGCAGTCGCGCGTTCTCATCCAGGAATAAACATCGTTTTTGAAAATAAACGGAACCGGTTTCTTTTTAAGAGCCGGTTTTTTGTTGGGGTAGAATCAGCTTGTCCGAGCGAAACATAGCGGCGAGGCATCTGCCTCCCAGATCGTTAACTGATCAACCGGGGGCTCTGCAAGTTTGTGTATTGGGGAGCGCCCCGAAACGGTTGCCGCGAGGGCAAAAATAATCGATGAACCGTTTTGTCGTCTAAATTCTGAAACTTATTTTCGGGAACGTTCCGCCGGTGCTTTTTGCGGGGCAGAAAATAACCATTAACCAAAGCCGTATTCTCAGCTCTTCAGGGGACAGGTACGCGCATCACAATGAACACAACAAACAGACAACACACCCGGGATTTGTATTTTTTGCAGCGCGGCGGGGAAATGGGGGAGATGATCCGTTCCCATAATTGGGACAACAGCGGTCTTGGCGCTCCTGAAACGTGGTCATCCACTTTAAAAACAGCGGTGTCGCTGATGCTTGAAAATCCTTTTGGTATTTACATTGTCTGGGGAAAGGATTACCTGCAATTGTACA
>CAZFCR010000414.1:0-3376 GCA_964517305.1 uncultured Akkermansia sp. | reverse complement strand
TTCTTTTTCTTTAAATTGTCTCGAAAGGTGTTGGACGCTTGAATAATTGGTCTGGAATGAAATATCGCTGAGACTCATATTGGTTTCTTCCAGTAGTTTTTTTACTCGGATGATTTTCTGGTTGATAATATAGTGTTCCAGGGTAACGCCTTCTTTTGATGAAAAGATGCTGCTTACAGAATCGTAGTTGCTGTGTGTTTTTTCGCTCACCAGTGATGAAAATTTGATGGAGGAGAATTGATTGCCTGATAAAACCTCGTTGACGAGCTGTTTGATATTTTCTACTATTTTTTCCTGTTTGTCGGCGAGTATTTCGAATCCAAGACAGTTGATGGTTTCCCGTATTTCTGAAATAGGCTGACCAGGTATTTCCACAAATTCAACTTTGCCAAGCGCGATGTAAAACACCCGGATCCCTTTTTGTTCGAGCGCGTTTTTGACGGCGGTAATGCAGCGGTTGCACACCATGCCCTTTATCATCAGTGTTGTTTTGTTCATTAAACATTGGTTTTGTAGAACACAAATTTCTGTCGAAGCTTAAATTAGCTTTTATAAAAACACAGAAAAAAGTTATATAATTTCAGAAAGAATCCCCTTAACGGATGGTGTCGATACTTTTGCGACCCTGTTGCGGCGGATGAGATTTTTTAAAAGCCGAAGGGGTGGATCCCGTTACTTTTTTAAATTGCATGGAAAGGTGCTGAACGCTGCTGTATCCCAGCTTGTCTGCGATCTCATTCATGTTCAGTTCGTCGTAAAAGAGCAGTTCTTTTACGCGTTCTATTTTTTGTTTGATGATGTAGTGTTCAAGCGTGATCCCTTCGGTTGAAGAGAACAAACTGCTCAGATAATTGTAATCGTATTTGAGTTCGCTGCTGAGCACCGCCGACCAGTTAAATTTAATGTCCACATAGTCGGTATGGTGAATTTTGCTGACAATGATGTTTTTTAATTTTTCGATCACCTTCACTTTTTTGTCGTCGATCCTTTCGAATCCCACCGATTTCAGGTCCTTGTCAATCACATCCAGAATCTCGTCACTCACCTTGTCTTCGTGAAGGATCACCTCACCCAGGGAAATCGCTGCTGGTTTCAGGCCATGCTTTTCAAACAGGTTTTTCACTACCATCACACAGCGGTTGCATACCATGTTCTTAATTGCAAGTTTCATATCTCAAAGATAAGGAAACACAGACGTTTTTTAAAGAAGAACCTGAGTACCCTTTAAATCTTATAAATCATAAAGGTTATTGTGCAAGTTTATTTTTTATTGCTGAAAGTAGTTTTGCAGAAAAAAAACATGGAAACAACAACAGCACACATTGCCATTCCCAATGCAAGGCGTTGGTCGGCACTCGCGGTTTTATGCACCGCTCAGTTTATGGTGATCATGGATACGTCTATCATAGGCGTGGCCCTGCCTGCCATTCAGAAAGACCTGGGTTATTCAACAACCGGTCTGCAATGGATCTTTAACGCTTATGTTATTTTTCTGGGTGGTTTACTTTTGCTCGGCGGCAAACTCTCAGACATTTTCGGTCCGCGCCGTATTTTTATGACCGGTTTTGGAATTCTCACCGCTGCTTCTCTTCTGGCCGGACTCGCATGGTCGGAAACTTCCATGAACCTTGGCCGTGCCCTGCAGGGCGTGGGATCAGCGTTGATCGCTCCGGCTGCGCTCACGTTACTCATGACCATTTTTACCGATCCAAAAGAAGCCGGGAAAGCGCTGGGTTTCTGGGGCGCATCCGCAGCTGCCGGCGGCTCAGCGGGTGTGTTCCTTGGCGGCGTTTTAACCGAATACCTTTCGTGGCACTGGACTTTTTTAATCAATATTCCATTGGGTGTGCTGGTGCTGCTCGTTAGTAAAATCTACCTGATAAAGGGATTTACGAATAAAGGTAAAATTGATATGTTCAGCGCATTAACTGCAACCGCGGCGCTGGTGATCCTGGTTTACAGCATCGTGTCTGCCGAGTCTGCAGGATGGATGAGTTTTGAGACAATAGGTCTGATGCTGGTGTCCCTTCTGTTTTTATTTGTATTCATCATGCGTCAGAAAACTTCAAGGAATCCTATTCTTCCTCTGGCAATTTTTAAAACTCACAATTTGTCGGCCGGTAACGTGGTGATGATGTTGCTTGCTGCCGCGTGGATCCCGTTGTGGTTTTTTCTGAACATCTGTCTTCAGCAGGTACTTCGGCTCTCGGCCTTTAACAGCGGACTGGCACTGCTGCCAATGACGGTGGTGATCATGATCATGATGACAAGCGTTACCGGGAAAGTGATTGCCAGGTTTGGTGTAAAAAACACACTTGGCATCGGCCTGTTTTTTCTGACGGTATCTCTCGTATATTTTGCCAATGTTTCTGCATCCTGGAATTTTTTCAGTGATGTATTACCCGCTTCAGTTTTAGGCGCCGTTGGCATGGCACTTGCTTACATTCCTGGTACCATTACCGCTATGGCCGCCGCGAAGCCTGAAGATACCGGCCTTGCATCGGGAATTGTGAATACCAGCTACCAGATCGGATCTGCGCTTGGCCTCGCTGTGATTGTGGCAATCAGCTCGGGTTTTATCAGCAAAGAGGGGGACGTGGCATCCTTTAATGACGGGATCAGGGTGGCCTTTATTTCAGCCGCAGTGGTATCAGCGCTGGCTTTACTCATTAGCTGGTTAAGGGTAAAAAAGTAGGTCTCACGAAAAAGAAAATTATATACAAACTAAAATAATTGTATAACAGATTAAATATTACCGCTGGGTAATTTTGAATACGGAAACAAAAAAACATGGGAACTCTAAAATTTAAGTCAAACATTAAGTGTGGCGGCTGTATTGCCAAAGTGACACCGGTATTGAATCATACCGAGGGTATCAATAAATGGGAGGTGGACATTCTGACACCGGATAAAATTCTGAGTGTTGAAACGGAGACTCTGAATGCTGACGATATCATCAAAGCGGTAGCAAGAGCCGGGTTCAGGGCAGAGCCACTAAGTTGGTAATAAAGGGCAGGGCAGAATCAATCTTTTAAAATGCCCCCTGAAAGCTGGATGTTCTGAAATGCCACAGCTGTAACGTCGGCAATGGCCTGCAGCATACGCACTTCTTCAGGTGAAGGCAGATAGTTACGGCTCCAGTACGCGCCCAGGGCTCCGATTGGATCGCGGGTGCGTATTGGCACCATGGCAAGACTTTTTACAAAGGTTTTTCTATAAATATCATGAGGAATTCTCGAGTCCTGGTAAATGTCGGCAATTATGGCCGGTAAACGGTTCACCATTACCCAGCCACTGATGCAGTAATGGATAGGAAATGTTTGTCCTTTCCAAAGAGGTTCAATGGCATCCTCATCAGCATAATAACACTTTTCAT
>CAZFCR010000413.1:1770-3404 GCA_964517305.1 uncultured Akkermansia sp. | reverse complement strand
GGGAAATGCCACAGCCACGGCCAGATGGAATCATTTGTTCAGCAATAAACTTTTTTCGAACACCTCGCTCATTTTTACCGATTACAACATGGGCATCATGAACGAATTTAAAGACGATCAGAACACTTTCAGCCTGCTTTACACTTCAGGCATCCGCGACTACTCATTTAAAACCTCGTTTGATTACATGCCCAATCCCTCGCACTATGTAAAGTTTGGTGTGCAGTCTATTTACCACCAGTTCAGGCCCGGGGCCTCGGTAGTAAAAAACAGTTTTCTGCAAAGCGACTTTAAATCCGCGAGCCTGTTCGAAGCTTTCGAGAACTCCGCCTTTATTGAAGACGACTGGAAAATCAATTCTAAATGGCGCATCAACGCCGGTGTAAGGCTCACCAATTTTATCATTAAAAAAGAAAATGTGATCAATCCCGAACCGCGTTTTTCGGTGCGTTACCTTATTAAAGAAGATCTGTCTGTGAAAGCCAGTTTCGCCACAATGAACCAGTACATGCACCTGCTCTCGAACACCGGCATTGGTTTGCCAACAGACCTCTGGGTGCCGGCCACAAAAAAAGCTCCGTTTATGAAATCACAACAGGTGGCACTGGGCATTTCAAAAGACTTCCACAAAAAAGGATATGACATTGCGCTTGAAGGTTATTATAAAGAGATGAACAATGTGCTTGGATACAAGGAAGGCGCGAGTTTTCTCACCATCGGCGACAATCAGGAAGCTGTTTCCTGGGAAGACAATGTAACCAGCGGACAAGGCTGGAGTTATGGCGGAGAATTACTCTTAAGAAAAAATACCGGCAAATTCACAGGCTGGATCGGGTACACGCTCTCCTGGACGGAGTTGCAGTTCGACGAACTGAATTTTGGTAAAAAATTCTTTGCGCGCTACGATCGCCGTCACGATGTTTCGGTAGTAGGGGTTTACAAGATCAACAAAAACATCACTGTATCGGCTACCTGGGTTTACGGTACCGGTAACGCAATTACGCTGCCACTGAACAGTTATGTGGCCAATACCTTTGCCCTTCCCTACACGTTTGCCAATCCAACCGCGCTTAATCAGACAGCCCTTTACCAGGTGCAGGATTATGGTCAGCAGCGCAACGCCTACCGCATGAGCGCGTATCACAGGATGGATCTGGGCCTGCAATTTCATAAAAAGCTGAGATATTATACCCGTACGTTTGAAGTCGGATTCTACAACTTGTACAACCGGCAAAATCCGTTTTTCTATTACATCGATTCCAACAAAGGAAAACAGGAATTGATGCAGGTGTCATTATTCCCGATCATTCCAAGCATCAGCTGGTCATGTAAGTTTTAAAGCAATCAACAACAATATTATTATGAAAAATCAAATTATCATTTTGCTCCTGGCGCTGGTAACTTTATCCTGCACAAAAAAAGCAGACATCGATCTGCCTGAAGCCAAAGAAAAACTGGTGGTTACCTGTTTTATCACGCCCGAGGACTCTGTGATCACTGCGGTGGTAAAAACCTCGGTACCTAAATTCGGAACGCAGGTCGCGGGTGGCGATCCCAGTGATATTACCAATGCGCTTGTGAAACTCAGTGACGGAAACACTACCGTAACACTGCCATTTAATGATGAACTTGGT
>CAZFCR010000413.1:0-1760 GCA_964517305.1 uncultured Akkermansia sp. | reverse complement strand
CACGCAGATGCCCGTGCTGGGCGGTAAAACCTATTACCTGGAAGTAAGCACACCCGATGGAAAAAAAGCAAGCGCCTCAACAACGGTGCCTGAAGGCAAATTCAGTGTGGAGTCTGCCAGCTTCCTGATGATCAGGCAGGACTCAACGAGTTTTGAACACGACATCCGCATTGTGGTGCCGGATATTGAAGGCCAGAATTACTTCGGGCTTTTTTTTACCAACACGGTGATCACCAAATGGCGTAATCTTCCCGGCCAGCCGCCACCGGTGAACAGCAATACCTGGTCGCATTTTGATACAGATGAAAAAACAGCCAAAACAAAATTTTATCACACCACCATCAACAGCTACTTCAGCAGCGATACCATCAGGGCTGCCTGGCTCGACGTTTCGGTGATGAACTGCAGCAGGGACTTTTATCTTTACAGCAAGGGCATCAGCAGTGGCGCGGGGGTTAACAATCCCTTTTCCGATCCGGTGATGGTGTATACCAATGTAACCGATGGTTTTGGATGTTTCGGATCTTACCGCATATACACATTCAGCCACGACATCCGGTAACAGAAGAGCGTAAATTACCCGGCCGGCCGAAAAATTTTTACATTTGAGGCATGGCAGGCAATTCGTTTGGAACAATCTTTAAGCTCAGTAATTTCGGGGAAAGTCACGGCGCTGCCATTGGCGGTGTGATCGAAGGCTGTCCGGCAGGTTTGTTCATCGACCTCGCTTTTATTCAATCAGAACTCAACAGGAGGAGACCGGGCCAGTCGGCCATTACCAGTCCGCGGCAGGAAAAAGACGAAGTCGAGATCCTATCAGGCGTTTTTGAAAACATCAGTACCGGCACTCCCATTGGTTTTATTATCCGTAATAAAGATCAGCAGCCCGCGGATTATGCGCACCTGCAAAACACTTACCGTCCCTCACACGCAGACTTTACTTACGAAAACAAATACGGGCGCCGCGATTACCGTGGCGGAGGCCGCAGCAGCGCGAGAGAAACCGCGAGCCGCATTGTAGCGGGCGCGATTGCCAAGCTGCTTTTAAAACAGAGCGGCATTACCGTGAATGCTTTTGTGAAACAGGTTGGTCCGGTAAAACTCGACAAAGAGCACCACCAGCTGAACCTGGAAAAAACAGAATCCAATCTGGTGAGATGCCCCGACGACGCGACAGCGGCAGCGATGCTTGCTTACATCGAAGAAATCAAAATGGCCGGAGATACGGTGGGCGGCGTTATTCAATGCGTGATCAACCATGCACCCATTGGCCTGGGTGAACCGGTGTTTGACAAATTAAACGCGGTTCTGGGTCATGCCATGCTGAGCATTAATGCTGTAAAAGGTTTTGAGATTGGCAGCGGTTTTAACAGCGTTAATTTCCGGGGCTCACAACTGAACGATGTATTTGAGCAGGCCGACGCTTCCGGCAAGATAAACACCCGGAGCAACAACAGTGGCGGCGTTCAGGGCGGTATCAGCAACGGTATGCCCATTTATTTTAACGTGGCGTTCAAGCCCGTGGCTACCCTGATGCAGACACAGGATACTGTTGATAAAACAGGGAACAAAACAACCCTCGAGGGAAAAGGCCGGCACGATCCCTGTGTATTGCCGCGCGCGGTGCCCATAGTTGAAAGCATGGCTGCTCTTGTGATCGCCGACTTTTTGCTGCTTCAGCGTTGCAGTCGCATCTGAGCGCGGAGGCCCGCAGATATTCAATTTTGTTTCTTTTAATATCTCTATTTATTTTACTACAT
>CAZFCR010000412.1:0-3408 GCA_964517305.1 uncultured Akkermansia sp. | reverse complement strand
GCTCAACACGCTGTTGACACTCGGTTTTTCGGAACAGGAACGTATGGCCCTGGCTTCGCAGCTAGGGAGCGACTGCGCCTTTTTTATCCGCAACACCCCGGTGTTCGCGACGGAGAAAGGCAATGTGTTCACAGATCTGAAAATTTCACTTGCCTCCTACTACATCCTGGTTGTTCATCCAGGAGTTCACAGCAATACACGCGAGGCTTATGAAGGTCTTACGCCCGCCACACCGGTCCATCACCTTCCCGATGTACTCCGGGAGGCCCCCGAGACCTGGAAACACAAGCTGGTGAATGATTTTGAACCGAGTATTTTCCGGAAATACCCGGCAGTTAAAAAACTAAAAGAAGAACTTTACGAGCTGGGAGCCATTTACGCCAGCATGAGCGGCAGCGGCAGCGCGGTGTTCGGCATATTCACACAGGAACCGGCTTACAGGCCGCAACCAGGCTTTCAGTTTTATTTACAGAAACCTGCGGCAAATATTTTGTAAGTTTTAAAAATGTCGTTTTCTTTGTCCCCTTCAATGAGACTGCTCAATCATAGCAAACAGAAATGTAAATGCCACTAAGGCATTATCCGGTTTCGCGGGGCTATGTGTCCCGGTTTTCTTTCCAGTTTTATTTTTACAACACCTAAACAAAATATATGTTACCAGTATTAAAATTCGGAGGTACCAGTGTTGGCTCTGCGCAACGCATCAAAGACCTCGTGAAACTCGTTAACCAGCCTCAGCCTGTGATGGTGGTGCTGAGTGCCATGAGCGGCACAACCAACGCCCTCGTTCAGATCTGTGATGCGTTGTATGCCAAAGAAAACCAGCGCGCGCAGGAACTCATCGCCGCTTTAAAACACCGTTATCAGGCTGTGATCAAAGAACTTTATTCGAAAGAAAACAGTTTACGAAAAGGACAGGAACTGATCGACAACCATTTTACCCACATTGCTTCGTTTACCCTCGACATGTTTACGGCCAACGAAGAAAAAGCCATCCTGGCGCAGGGTGAATTGCTGAGCACTGCGCTCTTCCATTATTATCTTGAAGAAAGCGGCATCGATTCGGTATTGCTGCCCGCGCTTAATTTTATGAAGATTGACGCCAACGATGAACCCGATCTTCCTTACATTGAAAAATACCTTAAAGCAGAACTGGACAAACATCCAAAGTCAAAACTTTTTATTACTCAGGGATACATCTGCCGCAATGCTTTCGGTGAGATCGACAACCTGAAACGCGGGGGCAGTGATTATTCCGCATCCATCATTGGCGCGGTACTCAACAGTCCTGAAGTTCAGATCTGGACCGACATCGATGGTATGCACAACAACGATCCGCGAATCGTTAGTAATACCAAGCCGGTAAACGAACTGAGTTTCGACGAGGCTGCCGAGCTTGCCTATTTTGGTGCCAAGATCCTCCACCCTACCTGCATACTTCCGGCTAAAAAGAAAAACATCCCGGTGCGCTTAAAAAATACCATGGAACCTGCTGCTGAAGGAACCATTATTGCCCAGATGAATACCCAGCCCGGCATCAAAGCAGTTGCGGCCAAAGACGGGATCACGGCCATCAATATCAAAAGCGACCGGATGTTACTTGCCCACGGTTTTCTGAGAGCTGTATTTGAGATCTTTGAAAGGTACAAAACTCCTATTGACATGATCTGCACCAGTGAAGTGGCGGTATCGCTTACGATCGACAATCCACATCATCTCAAAGAAATTACCGAAGAACTGAAAGAAATCGCATTGGTAGAGATCGATACAGATCAGACCATCATTTGTATTGTTGGAGAACTTCCGAAAGACCAGGCAGGTTTTGCCCAGCGGGTTTTCGAAGCGTTAAAAAACGTGCCTTTGAGAATGGTTTCATACGGGGGCAGTTCACACAACATCTCAGTTCTTGTTAACGGCAATTTAAAAGCACAGGCGCTTAAAGCCCTTCACGAGGGATTATTTAATAAACAACTTTAACATGTTCACCGATCAGCAAATAAACGATTTTAAGGCCTTAGAAACCCCTTTTTATTATTACGACACTGCCCTTCTGCAGCAGACGCTCGACAGCATCAAAAAAAACTGTCCCCCTGAATTCCATGTGCACTACGCGTTAAAAGCCAATGCCCAGCCACGTTTGCTGAAGATGATCAAAAACGCTGGATTTGGTGCTGACTGTGTAAGTGGCAACGAAGTTAAAAGAGCTGTGGAATGCGGCTTTCAGAGTAAAGACATTGTTTTTGCCGGCGTAGGAAAAACCGACAGGGAGATCAACTATGCCCTTGACCAGGATATTTTCTGTTTTAATGCAGAAAGCGTGCAGGAACTGAAAGTGATCAATACACTGGCTGCTGCACGGAAAAAAACGGCGAGCATCGCATTGCGTATTAATCCCAATGTTGACGCACACACACACAAATACATCACTACCGGGCTTGAGGAAAATAAATTCGGGATCAACCCTTACGAGTTCGACACCGTGCTGAGGCTTCTCGAAACACTTCAGAACATCCGCCTCATTGGTCTTCATTTTCACATTGGCTCGCAGATCCAGGATCTGAGCGCGTTCAAGAACCTTTGCCTGAAAGTAAACGAGATCAACAAACTTTTTATTCAGAAAGGTTATGCACTGCAGGTGCTGAACCTTGGTGGTGGTTTAGGAATTAATTATACAGAGCCTGACAAACAATCCATCGTTGATTTTGGCAATTACTTCGGCATTTTTAAACAGTTCCTGGAAGTATTCCCGGGTCAGACCTTACACTTTGAACTCGGTCGTTCTGTGATTGCGCAGTGCGGGAGTCTTATCAGCCGCGTGGTGTATATTAAAAACGGCATCAATACCAACTTCGCCATCCTGGATGCGGGGATGACGGAACTCATGCGACCGGCTTTGTACCAGGCTTACCACAAAATTGAAAACCTCAGCAAATATGATCAGCCACTTAACTTCAGATACGATGTGGTGGGACCTATCTGCGAAAGCAGTGACTGTTTTGGCAAGGCAGTTGAATTACCGGAAACAGAAAGAGGTGATCTCGTTGCCATTCGTTCGGCAGGCGCTTACGGGGAAGTGATGAGCAACCGCTACAACCTGCGCGAGGAGGTACAGGCGATATTTTCTTAAAGATCACAGTAATAAGAAGGGTTAGAAATAACGCAGGGATTTGACTAACTTTGAGGCATGAAACTCAGGCCCTCTTATTATTGGTTATTGCTGCTCATTCCCGCTCTTTTTATGGGCTGGTACATGATGTCGGAAGCGGACAACAAACCTCGCTGGACACTCCCCTATTTCGGGCCCAGGCACGCTGAAAAAAAAGACACCCTTTACCATTCCGTACCTGCATTTGAATTTACCAGCCAGTACAACGAGCCTGTTGATCTTGCCACAGTGAAAGGAAAAAT
>CAZFCR010000411.1:0-3409 GCA_964517305.1 uncultured Akkermansia sp. | reverse complement strand
TTTTGAAGAGATCTACCAGGCAGAATACAAATCGAAGTTTGAAGCAGCCGGCATCGTTTATGAGCACCGCCTCATCGACGACATGGTAGCTTCTGCATTAAAATGGAACGGAAACTTTGTATGGGCCTGTAAAAATTACGACGGCGATGTGCAGTCTGATTCAGTGGCACAGGGATTTGGTTCACTGGGTTTAATGACTTCTGTGCTGGTAACGCCGGATGGCAAGATCATGGAAGCTGAAGCAGCACATGGTACTGTAACCCGTCACTTCCGCGATCACCAGGCGGGAAAACCCACTTCAACAAATCCTATCGCTTCTATTTTTGCATGGACCCGTGGTCTTGAATTCCGTGGCAAACTCGATAACAACCAGGAACTGGTAAATTTCTGCCGTACCCTTGAGCGTGTTTGCGTTGAAACCGTTGAAAGCGGCAAAATGACCAAGGATCTGGCGATCTGCGCTTATGGCAACAAAGTAAAACATGGCGAACACTTCCTTTATACCGAAGAGTTCCTCGAAGCTTTGAACACCAATTTAAAAGCAGCTTTGAATAAATAAGAATAGATGGAATCTTAATAAGAGGTCGTTCGTTTTGAACGGCCTTTTTTTTTGCCTAGCGCTTCGCTTTAGGAAATTAGGTATCTTTAAGTAATAAAAGCAACCCGAAACCCTGACCCGTTTTATCCTCATATACCTTCTTTGTTCTGCCGGCATCTTATCAGGCCAGGGTTTTACTTTACAGCAAAAGTTTCCTTTTGCATTGGAGCATACAACAAGGTGTGTTTTCGAAGTTACTCCGGGTAGTTTTATAGCTGCAGGAATTGTCGAGGACACTATAAAAGGAAAAACAGCGTTAAAATTGCGGTTATTTGGTCTGGACTCGCAGGGCGCACTTTTATGGTCTAAAGCGCACGGCAATGAAAAATATCGTTTTGCGCCTGATTATCTGGTTTCCCGTTCTTTTTATAAAGATGGAAACCACTTATTTTATGCGGGACTTGTTATCGACAGCAACGATGTTTTTATTTGTACCTTAACGAAGTTCGATCTGTCAGGGAATCAGATTTGGCATAAGTCTTTAATTAATCCCAAAGGTCTTATTTTAGCGCATACTGTTACAAAAAGCACGGACGGAGGCTTGCTGGTTAGCGCTGACATTACTGACACAATTGCGGCAGTTCATCCGGGCCTGCTTATAAAACTTGATCAAGCTGGTAATATTCTTTGGCAGAAAGAATTTCATAAAAACGCTCCTGATATTATAGAGACCCGGCAATTGGTTCAGGATAGTGCTACTAAGAAAATTATCATCGTTGGGATGCAGCGTGAATACACTCAGGTAAATACGGAGGACTACGCCAGCGTATACATCACCGATAGCCTTGGCAATGAGATTACGCGGAGGACTTTTGGAAAGGGCGGGATGACTGACATTATTCAAACGAAGGATGAAAATTTTGTTGTTACCGGAATTAGAAAGGCAGACGCACTTGGTAGGGTTTTCCCGACTATTGTAAAGTTTGGGATAGATAGTCTGAATTTCCCTAGATGGAGAATAGACAGTTTGGGAATCAGATCTTTTTCAAACCACTTCTGGTGCCTGAGAGAAATGTCAAACGGAGACTTATTTGTGGCAGGTAATTACGACACAATGTCTTCTCAGAATAACTTTCCCAATAGCCTTTCACGTTTCACACGTTTTAGCAGCACTGGTATTTTGTTATCCAATAAATACTATAACTATGGCAAAGACATCAATGCGTATAATCAACAAAAGGTTTTAACAGTCGAGCTCACCTCCGATGGTGGCTGGATAGCCGCCAGCTGGGTCATTCGCCAGAACTCCGCCAATTTTATGCAGATCGTAAAATACGATGCCAATGGCTGCGACAGCTCACTGGCGTATTGCAGCAACCGCCTGGGTCTTTCACCGTATGTTTTTTCGGATCTGCAGATCTATCCTCAGCCCGCAAATGAAGAACTGCATATTAAAACACCGCTTAATGATCTTGTTTTTGAGCTTTATGATATTTATGGTCGTAACATAAAAATCCCTGATTCGCGCCAGGTGGAGGACATCTATACGCTCAGTCTGAAACAAGTTCCTGCCGGCCTTTACCTGTTGCGCATCAGCGGTCCGCAGGGTAGCGCTTACATTCATAAGTTACTCAAAGATTAATTTATTTGATGTTTTTTAACGCCCTGTTCCGCCGCCCGGTGGCACAGGTTTTGTTTATTCCCCGTTTTCAGGTCCAATATCCTGTAATTGTTATTACCTTTAATTGCTGTATTCACATTAGCATACAGACAAATACGATATATGTCAAAGAACAAAAAACCGGCGAGATTTCTTTTTGAAGAGGTGCTCGATTTTTTTAAACACAACGATTCAAAGACCTTTAATTACAAACAACTGGGCGCGGCCATGGAGATCAACAACGAGGCCGAGCGGTTTATGCTCATCGAAGTCCTCGATCAGCTGCGCGACCAGGGTTTTATCATAGAAAGCGAAAAAGGCAAATTCCAGGTAAAAGAAACCAAACAATACCTGACGGGTACCATCGATTTTACGAGCCAGGGCACCGCTTTTGTGGTGTTCAGCGAAACCGAGCAGGATATTTTTATTCCCGCCCGCAAAAGCAAAGATGCCCTGCAGGGCGATTTGGTAAAAGTGAGTCTGTTGCCCAAACGCAGTGGCAAACGCAAAGAGGGTGAAGTGGTGGAAGTGATCACACGCGCCAAGACCGATTTTGTGGGAACGCTAAAAATGAATCCCAAATTCGCCTTTGTGATCGCCGACAGCGGTAAGATCCACGTTGATTTTTTTATCCGCCTCAGCGATATCAAGGGCGCGAAAGATGGGCAGAAAGTGCTCATCCGCTTAAAAGAATGGAAAAGCGGGGAACAAAATCCCACCGCCACAGTCATTGATGTTTTCGGAGATCCGGGTGAACACAAAACCGAAATGAACGCCATCAT
Source organism: uncultured Akkermansia sp. (assembly GCA_964517305.1). GTDB lineage: Bacteria > Bacteroidota > Bacteroidia > B-17B0 > Aurantibacillaceae > Aurantibacillus. Next base: position 429 of record CAZFCR010000411.1, on the reverse strand, counting down.
GGCTGAGTATGGTCTGCCGCCGCAGTTTCCGGACCATGTTGAATATGAAGCCAAAAAGCTGCCAACTGAGATCACGCCTGAAGAGATTGCAAAGAGACGTGATTTCCGTGGCATCACCACTTTCACCATCGATCCCATCGACGCGAAAGATTTTGATGACGCGCTTTCAATTGAAAAACTCGACAACGGTCTCTGGGAAATAGGCGTTCACATTGCAGATGTGACACACTATTTAAAACCAGATACCATTCTTGATAAAGAAGCTGTGCAGCGCGCTACCAGCGTTTACCTGGTCGACCGGGTGATTCCAATGCTCCCTGAGGTGCTCAGTAATTTTGTTTGTTCATTGCGGCCCCAGGAAGAAAAATACACCTTCAGTGCTGTTTTCCAGATGGACGACGAAGCGCAGATCCACCACCAGTGGTTTGG
>CAZFCR010000410.1:0-3416 GCA_964517305.1 uncultured Akkermansia sp. | reverse complement strand
CTGTTCCATATACGACCATATCCTTAACAAGTTGCTGACCCATGATATTAAATACAGAAATTGTTGCCTGAGTATTTACCGGGAATGCCGTTTGAACATAAAACCCCTGTTCGTCCCTGGTAATATTAATGTGCTGCGAACTTAAAGTATTTTGTTCTTCAATGCCGGCCGGAATTTCAGTCTGGCACAACTGCAGTTCAAAACGCGGTGCAGAAGTGGTATCGCTCATTGTAAAAATATAAGCCCCCTTCCTCAGATCGTGACTGGTACCTTTTACTTTATCGATGAGAATTAAACATGATCCGAAATTTTCAATGTCTTTTGCGGTGATCGTATAAGATCCTGACGTGGCACCGCGGGCTACAATCGGTATGCTCAGACTCTGTGTAAGCGGTGGAATACCATTGATGGAATAATCACGACCATTTTTGTCTTTGCTTGAAATGGAGGTGTATTTGGTATAAGGTCCGGAATACCCCGCATAACCTGCGGTTTTAAAAACCTTGTCGGCATCCAGCTCCCTGTCAAAATTGTTGGTTGCACTTCGGTGGATAAAAAAGGTGGTTTCATCAGAGCCCCAGGCGCCCCTGATCCTCAGGCGGAATTGTTCACGGCTGCTTGTGGCAACAGTTCTGAGGATTTCAGCATTGGAAACATCTACTTTTACACTTTCGTCAAATACAATTGTAGAGCCCGGTCCTGCGGCGCTAGCGCGAACATAAAAACCCTGACCCGCGGCAATGATGCCCGTCATGCCATTGTTGCCTCCGCCAAACGCGGTATAGGACCCCTGTCCGTTATCGGCGGACCATGCCTGGATCTGAGCGTCAAAAATGCCAGATCCTGCACCATTCAATGCATATACCTTATCCCATGAAATTGGCGAAGCATAGGGATTAGAAACGAGGCAAAAAGCGCGATCACCAATATTAGGACCATTCGCAGTAACAGCTCTTGATACGATTCCTCTCACGGCGGTTCCCGTATTCACGAGTTCAAGATCAGTGCTCACACTTGAACCACTACCTACATAAACCCAGAAACCCTGACCCGGAGTTAAGGGTGTGGTAGCCTGAGCCGGAACAAACGAACCTGTTGGTTCAGACCAGGCCTGAACCGAGTGAAAAGTGCCGCTGACAGGGCCGTACATACAACCCACACAGGCCATTGGTATACCATTGGTGGGATAGTTATCCCAGCTGTCCACATTCTGACCGTTAACGCCAGGCGCTCCAAGATTGGCCCAGCCGGTTGCGCCGCCAGGGATAGAGGTCTCAACTGTAATGTTATTTGAAATAGCAGCAGATGAACCTACGCGTCCAATGCGCGCGCTGGTAACTGCGCCGCCGGCTACCGAAGACTTTAAGGTTAAAAAACCATTGGCATCCAGAGTGCCGTTAAGAACAGAAATACTGTCGATAATGTCCAGGCTGCTTCCAACTCTAAGCGTCTGTCCTGAACTGTTCAGTTGCAACACACTTAAAGAATTAAAAACCGGGTGCATAAAAATATCACCTCCGGAAACTGGACCATTGATAAACAAACCTGAGGTTGAACTGCCCCGGATCAAACCGTTGGCGCTTGACGTAGCAAGGCTGGTAGTAGACGTTGCGTCAACAGTCAGGGTATTGCCGTTAAGATCAATTCCTCCTGACACCTGGGCCAGGGTTCCTGTATTAACGATGTTGAGACTTGAACCTAATGCAAAATAATCGGTACCGCTGTTGAACTGGATCCTCAGTGACTTTAAATTATTTGAACCGGGTGTAAAATTCAAGGTACCTGCAAAACCGCCGGTGCCGCCTAATAATTCCAGTGTTGAAGTAGATGTACCTGTGATGGTGCCTGCCCCATCAATCGTCCCCGCGGAACCCTGAAGGATCATCCTGAAACCCGCAAGATTTAATGTCTGGCCGGAGTTGATGGTAAGTTTGCCACCAATGCGGATTGGATTAGCCGTTCCATTGATACGTGTAGACGCGGCTACGATAACGTTACCAAACGCTAAACCGTTGAGAACCGGCGTGATGGTAGCTGTACCGGAATTGTAGATTACAGTGCTGTTTGCGTTTAATATCCGTAATTTAGTCACAAGGCCATTTTCAATGGTAAGGGTACCGTTTGCGCTGGCGTTGATAAAAGATCTGATTTGTCCCGATCCGGTCACGGTCAAAGAGAAACTTGGCGAAACAACAATGGTAGCATTCGGGTGAGCAGCGAAAGCTCCGCTAAAAATACTCGCCGTGGTTCTTGAACCCGCTACCTGAAAATTCCAGACATCATTCGCGCTTGAAAACGCCACTGCGTCAGCCCCGGTACCGTCGGCTTTCGTGTTCCAACTGCTTGCCACTGTTGGACTTCCCGAAGATTTCAAAAAATATTGAACAGCGCCAGCTTGGTTTGAGTAGAAAAGCCCAATAACTGTCAGTAAAAACGTTGATAAAAATTTCTTCATGCCTTGTATTCTTTGGTGTATTTTAATGAGTAAAGTTAATCAAAATTTCAGCAATCAGCCTGTAAATGTAAGATTGAACCCCAATTTGATCAACTTGTACTATCATTTAACAATAAGGTTCCCGGTTTTATAAATTTTGGCATTTTAGGGGGATCGCCTCGCCCAGATCATTCTTATCATGCCAAAATGACCACTTATACAATTTGAGATACCTCTTACGTTTAAATTTTTAAATTTACGCGCCTTATGAAAGTACATTTAATCGCCCTGGTCTTCCTTTTTTCGGTTATATCCACCCTGGCCCAAAATTCAGGTTCCGTAAAAGGATTTATATATGATAAATCCAATGGTGAGCCGGTTCCCTTTTCCAATGTATTTTTTAAAGGCACTTCCATAGGCGCCAATACAGATCTTAACGGATTTTTTAACATTAACCGCATCCCGCCCGGAAATTACACACTTCTGATCACCAACCTTGAATTTGACACCATTACTGAAAAAATAACAATCAAGGCCGGCGATAACCTCAGCAAAAAATATTATGTCAACAAAGGCGGGGTGAAACTCCAGGAAGTTGAAGTAACGACCACTGCGGCTGAGAAAATCGAGAATACATCTGTAGCTATTCAGAAAATCGATCCGATCGTTATCAATAAACTTCCCAGCATTGGTGAACCTGACATTGCCCAGTACCTGCAGGTGTTACCTGGCGTAGTTTTTACGGGAGATCAGGGTGGACAACTCTACATCCGTGGTGGTTTGCCGGTGCAGAATAAAGTACTCCTCGACGGACTTATTGTTTACAACCCCTTCCACTCCATTGGTCTTTTTTCTGTGTTTGACAACGATATCATGAAAAACGCAGACGTTTACAGTGCCGGGTTTGGCGCTGAATACGGCGGAAGAACCTCTTCCATCATGGACATTACCACGCGCGATGGTAATAAAAAAAGGGTGTCCG
>CAZFCR010000409.1:0-3417 GCA_964517305.1 uncultured Akkermansia sp. | reverse complement strand
AACGCGAAGTTCAGCAATTTTCAACGAACGGAGCAGGCATTTCAAAAATTTGGGAATTGTATAAAAAAAATCCCGGAGGTGTTCCGGGATCTTAGATTATTTAAGTTTTGCGAGTTCGCCTTTGAGGTGGTCGATCACTTTTACCTCTACAGGGTCAATGCCTTTGATGTCGGCCAGGTAACAGCTGATCCAGTCGCCAATGTTGATGAGGTAAAAAAACTGTTCAAGTTTACTTTCACCTTTGGCTTTGATGTCGATCACTTCGGCGGCATATTTTTCAAACAATGGTTTACACACTTCGTAACGTTTGCGTGTGCGTTCAAAATCGAAAGAGGTTTGCATGCTCACAACAACGAGGTCTTCGTTGCGGGTGGTCCAGCCTACCAGTTCGTTGTGGTTCATTTCAGGGAACGTGTGGTGCCAGCAAAGCATCTTGCTGTTTTCGTTGATCTGCTGACGGAACCTTACTGCCGCGCCTTCACACACACCCAGTGAATAGATCACCGGAATTTTTTTATGCAAACGGTTGGCGATGTCCTGCGCTTCGGTTTTGATGTTTTCGTTTTCTTTATCGAGCAGTGTAATGGATTTCTCAAGCTGCGCGAACAATTTGTTATCGGCAAATCCTTTTGCAACAAGCACTTTGATCAGTTGCACCAGTGAATAACCAATACAAGAACGTGGAGGTTGTCCGCCGGGGATCTCAATAAAATCGTACTGGTGTTGTCTGGCCAGTTCCATTACTTTACCACCGCTGGTGATGCAAACGATCTGCGCTTTTTTGGAAATGCCTTCCTGCATGGCACTCAGGGTTTCTTCGGTATTGCCCGAATAACTTGAAATGATGAGCAAAGTATTTTCGTTTACAAAAGCCGGGAGAAAATAATCCTTGTTGATGATCAGCGGCACTTTGCAGGAATCTCCGATCACTTCGTTAATAATGGTTCCTCCAATGCCCGAGCCGCCGAGGCCGGTGATGAGAATGTTCTGAATGTTTTTGCCTTCAGAAACAATGGCTTTGTCGGCGATGGTTTTAGCCTCGCGCAACTGCTGTGTAAAATTCTGTACTAATGCTTTCATATATGTGGCGGTAAAAATAAATCATATTTGAGAAAATCCACCACACTAAAGGCGGCCTTTATCGATCAAAATCCTTGTTTTAAGTATGGCGGCCACACTCAGGGAGTCTGTGATCTCTCCATCCATCACCATTTTAAAAGCTTCGTCAAAAGGCAGTTTTCTGATCTGCAGGTCTTCGCTTTCTTCCGGCTCCGATTCGCTTTGCACCAGTTGACGGGCAACGTAGAGGATGGCCTCTTCATCGCTCACCGAGTTGCTGGTATGCATGCGGGCTATTTCGATGTATTCCGACGCGATGAGACCGGTTTCTTCTTTCAGTTCCCGTTTAGCCGCTTCCAGGGGATCTTCGCCCATGGGACCTCCGCCTTCGGGAATTTCCCAGCTGTATTGTTTGAGCGGATACCGCCACTGGCCTACGAGCCATGTGTTGTTTTGTTCGTCGAGCGGGAGCACGCCAATGGCTTTGTTCTTGAAGCTGACCACCCCATAGATACCGGGTTTTCCGGCAGGATTCAATACATCGTACTGTGTGACGCTGATCCAGGGAGTTTCGTATTTGAGTTCACTGCCACGGGTGACCCAGGTGTTTTTTTCTTTTTCGCTGTGCATAGGCCGTGAATATCAGAACCTTGTTGTTAGTTACCAACAGTCCGAATGTTTAAATTTGTATTTATTTTCATTAACTTGCCTGGGAATTGGACTTATTTTCGTGAAAGTAAGTTAAAATCTATGTGTTTGAGTAGCAGACGAGTTATCCTTCTTTTACTGTCAGTTTTGACTTACCTTTCGGTAAGGGCCCAGTGTACACCTACACTGAATCCCATTAACGGTACCTGCAATTCTCCACGCGGTTTCCAGATCATTGTTCCCAATTGCCCCGGCGGGCCAACGCCTTACCGGCTTATCTGGGGAGGCTGTGAGCAACCTACGCTTGTTACCGTACCGGGTCCTGGTACTTATTCAACCTATCTTTCTGGTTGCTGTGGCGGTAATTTCGCGGTTACAGTGGCCGACAGCAATTACATTCCCCTTGGCGGTGCCAATGCGTCAGGGATCCCTTCCTGTCCGAACCAGATCAACATGCTCCCGGTGGGCCAGCCTGTTCAGCCCTCCTGCTTTGGATTCTGCAACGGGCAAAGAACCGTTTTCTGGAATGGTGGTAACGGTAACATGACCGTTACGCTGATCCCAGCGGGCGGCAGTACCACTGTGTTTCCGAATGTTTCTCCTTTCTCCAATCAAACCTTCACCAATCTGTGCGCGGGCACGCATACGCTGAATGTAGCTGATGCCAATGGTTGCACGGCTACGGGACTTACCTTTACCGTAGGTCAGCCCACTGCTTTGGGCGCGGGAACGGTAGCCGTGAATCCAACCTGTAACGGATTCAGCAACGGCGTTTTTTCAGTGAGTCCTACCGGCGGCACACCCGGCTACACGGTTGTTTTTTCGAATAACGCCACTGTGACCATTGGCGCCGCTCAGAGTGCTACCACGGGCGGTATTTTTTCAGGCGTGGTTTCCGCCACAGTCACAGATACAAGAGGTTGTACTTTTACCACCAGCGCCAATTTCACACAACCACCAGTCATCAACATCACACCAACGCAAACCAACATTACCTGCGGTGGCGCCTGCACGGGCGCGGCTTCAGTGTCAGCGAGCGGAGGCGGCGGTGCTTACACGTACACATGGAGCCCCGGAAGTGGCACCAATGCTGCGGTGAGCGGGCTTTGTGCAGGATTTCACACACTTACCCTCACAGATGCCAATACCTGTGTGCGTACACAAACTTTTAATATTACACAGCCGACGTCCATTACCATTAATCCCACCATTACCAATGTGGTTTGTTCGGGTTCCTGTACTGGGGGCGCTACTGTAACAGCAACGGGTCCTCCGCCACCCATCACGTTTACCTGGGTAGCGGCCGGACCAAGCACCATAGCCACATCGCCTTCCATCTCAGGCCGCTGTGCAGGAGTTTATACAGTTGTGGCGAGCGCCGCTTCTGATCCAACTTGTACGCTGAGCCGCACCATTGTTATTTCACAACCACCCGCCATTACACTTACCCCAGTAACACAGAGCGTAAACTGTATCGGGCTTTGTAACGGAAGTGCCACAGCCAACGTGAGTGGCGGCAATGGCGCGCCTTATACTTATTCGTGGAGTCCTGGCGGGCAGACCACCGCTTCGGTTTCGGGGCTTTGCGCGGGAAACTTTACTGTCAGGGCGCGCGACGCTTCCAGTTGCCAGGTAACAGCCAACTTTACCATTGTACAGCCAACACCATTCACATTCGGCATTAGCAGCAGCAGCGTTACCTGTAACGGC
>CAZFCR010000408.1:0-3433 GCA_964517305.1 uncultured Akkermansia sp. | reverse complement strand
GATACCTTTTTCGTCCAGGTCCTTGGTAGCGTCTTCGCTTACGTTAGGAATATCCGGAGTCAGTTCTTCCATACCACGTTTTGTGTCGCGCACTTCGAGGGTGTATTCATCGATGTGGATCGAAGTGAAGATGTCTTCACGCACAATCTTTTCGTTGATTACGATAGCATCCTCAAAGTTGTAACCTTTCCATGGCATAAATGCCACTTTCAGATTGCGACCTAAAGCAAGCTCACCGTCCTGTGTTGCATAACCTTCGCAAAGAACCTGGCCTCTTGAAACTTTATCACCTTTCTTTACGATTGGTTTTAAGTTGATACAGGTGCTCTGGTTGGTTTTCTGGAACTTGGTAAGTTTGTATGTTTTTACATCGCCTTCGAAGCTGATCAGTCGTTCTTCTTCGCTGCGGTTGTATTTAATGGTGATCGATTGCGCGTCAACGTATTCAACCACACCTTCGCCTTCGGCGTTGATGAGTACACGTGAATCTTCAGCTACGCGCGCCTCAATACCGGTTCCCACAATAGGAGCCTGCGGACGGAGGAGTGGCACAGCCTGACGCTGCATGTTTGATCCCATGAGCGCGCGGTTGGCATCGTCATGCTCAAGGAAAGGAATCAAAGAAGCCGCGATGGAAGCGATCTGGTTAGGCGCAATGTCCATCAGATGCACTTTGTCCGGCTCAAGAATAGGGAAATCACCTTCGTAACGTGCGGTTACTTTTTTGGTTTTGATATTTCCTTTTTCATCAAGATCAACGTTTGCCTGGGCAATGTTCTTTTGATCTTCTTCTTCAGCAGTAAGGTAAATAATTGGTTTGTTAACATCCAGTTTCCCGTTGGCAACGGTACGGTATGGAGTTTCAATGAATCCGAGCTTGTTCACTTTGGCGTAAACACAAAGTGAGGAGATCAGACCGATGTTTGGACCCTCTGGAGTTTCAATGGTACAAAGACGTCCGTAGTGTGTGTAGTGAACGTCGCGAACCTCGAAACCTGCGCGCTCGCGGCTGAGACCACCTGGCCCGAGTGCCGACAGACGACGCTTGTGCGTGATCTCTGACAATGGGTTGGTTTGATCCATGAACTGCGATAGCTGGTTGGTTCCGAAGAACGAGTTGATCACAGAGCTCAGTGTTTTTGCATTGATAAGGTCGGTAGGGGTAAACACCTCATTATCGCGAACGTTCATACGTTCACGGATGGTGCGGGCCATACGGGCCAGACCAACACCGAACTGCGAGAACAATTGTTCGCCAACAGTACGTACACGGCGGTTTGAAAGGTGATCGATATCATCCACATCTGTTTTCGAGTTAATGAGCTCGATCAGGTATTTGATGATGAGGATCATGTCCTCTTTGGTCAGAACGCGGATCTCAGCAGGAATGTTTAATCCAAGTTTTTTGTTGATCCTGTAACGGCCAACTTCTCCAAGATCGTAACGTTTGTCAGAGAAGAACAATTTATCGATTACACCGCGTGCAGTTTCCTCATCAGGTGGTTCTGCGTTACGGAGCAAACGGTAAATAAATTCAATCGCTTCTTTTTCAGAATTCGTTGAATCTTTCTGTAAAGTGTTATAAATAATCGCGAAATCAGCGGTGTTCACATCCTGTTTGTGGAGGATGATGGATTTTACACCAGCGTCAACGATAAAGTCGATGTGCTCATCTTCGAGGATGGTTTCGCGGTCGAGGATCACCTCGTTACGCTCGATTGACACCACTTCTCCGGTATCTTCATCCACGAAATCTTCAAGCCATGTTTTAAGAACACGGGCGGCCAGCCTGCGGCCCACTTCGCGTTTTAATCCTGCTTTGCTCACTTTTACTTCATCAGCAAGACCAAAGATCTCGAGGATCTGTTTGTCGCTTTCGAAACCGATGGCGCGGAGTAAAGTGGTTACAGGTAATTTTTTCTTACGGTCGATGTACGCGTACATCACATTGTTGATGTCGGTAGCGAATTCGATCCAGCTGCCTTTGAATGGAATAACGCGGGCGCTGTACAGCTTGGTACCATTGGCGTGACGGCTTTGTCCGAAGAACACACCAGGTGAACGGTGGAGCTGTGAAACAATAACGCGCTCAGCGCCATTTATAATAAACGAACCTTTAGGGGTCATGTATGGGATGGTTCCCAGGTACACGTCCTGCATGATCGGTTCAAAATCTTCGTGTTCAGGGTCTGTACAGTAAAGGTACAATTTGGCCTTCAGCGGAACAGAGTAGGTAAGACCGCGTTCGATACACTCGTCGAGAGCGTAACGTGGCGGATCGATGTAATAATCCTTGAATTCGAGCACAAAATTGTTGCGTGCATCGGAAATAGGAAAATTCTCAGCAAACACCTTAAAAAGGCCTTCTTTTTTACGATTTTCTGGAGTGGTTTCTAACTGAAAAAAATCCTGGAAGGATTTTATCTGAATATCTAAGAAATCCGGATATTCGATCGGAAATTTATTGGACGAGAAATTAACTCGTTTTGGTGTTTTAGTGTTCGCAGCCAATTTAATCTGATATTACGTTAATACAATTTTGACTTCTAAAGATCGGTGTTTTTTTCCATTTAAAAAAGGGTTTGAAAACCGGTCATTCCAAAACAGGGGCTTATTAGTTTATTTAACAGGCTTCCCGTCTTAGAATGACTGAATTTTCAATGTGTACCCAAAAAATTGGGGAAATTAATTACTTAATTTCAGCTTTGGCACCGGCTTCTTCTAAAGCTTTTTTAATTGCTTCAGCTTCTTCTTTACCGATTCCTTCTTTGATCGCTTTAGGAGCACCGTCAACGAGGTCTTTTGCTTCTTTCAGGCCTAAACCGGTTAGGTCTTTTACAACTTTTACCACGCCTAATTTAGCAGCACCTGCTTCAAGGAGCATTACATCAAAAGATGTTTTAGCAGCAGCAGCATCAGCGCCACCTGCACCACCACCTGACATTACAACTGCAGCAGCAGCTGGCTCAATGCCATGCTCATCTTTTAATACTTTTGCTAATTCCTGTACTTCTTTAACGGTTAAGCTAACTAATGTGTCAGCTAGTGATTTTATATCTGCCATTTTAATGGTTTTTTTACTTTTTGTTTTTTTGTTAATCCAGAGGGGGTCCTATCCTTCCGGTTGTTGTGGTGATTTTAAGATCTTCACCCGATCATAGAACTTAGGCTGCTGCGTCTTCGCCACCAATAACACGCTGGATCGGTGATTGCAGTAACGCGATCACGTCGCCGATCAGCTCATTCTTAGATTTTAATCCTACCAGTGCATCCAGTTGCTCATCGCCCATGAAGATCATCTCTTCAACGTAAGCCGCTTTTAACGCCGGTTTGGAATCCTTTTTGCGGAACTCCTTAATGATCTTTGCAGGCGCGTTTGAAACGTCGGTAAAAATCAGGGCAGTTTCGCCTTTTAAGGCAGGAATCAGTTCAG
>CAZFCR010000407.1:0-3486 GCA_964517305.1 uncultured Akkermansia sp. | reverse complement strand
CAATATGGTTGTCCTGCATGATTTTTAAACCCTGTATATCTGCCTCCATCTCGAGCTCACGCGAATAATCGAGTTGTTTAAACCGGTCAGCCTGCGAAACGATCCATGAACTGATTCCGCCCATGTCACCGAAAACCGCGCCAAGCAAAATACCCGCAGCGGCACCACTGAACATGCTTTTTAAGGAATGTCTTTGTGTAACGTGTGAGATCTCATGACCCAGCAATGCGGCCAACTCTTCGTGTGAATTCATTTTTTTCAGCAAACCCGAATAAATAAATATGTTTCCACCGGGAAGGGCAAAAGCGTTAATCTCTTCAGACATGATGACCCGCGCTTTGATGGGATAGTCGGTATCGAGCTTCAGGTGTTTTACAAAACGATCAGTGTAAAAATCAACAGAATCCGGCGCGCGGCCCGATTCATCTACATACGCACTTACAAGACTTTCGCCCAGCTGAACTTCATATTCCATTGGCACCATGTTGGCAATTTTACCCGCCGCCAGCGGCAGAATCAGATAACCAATAAAAATGAGTAAACCTGTAATGGCCAATCCACCAATTGCAATAATGGCAAGATGGGATGGTCGGAAAAATCCGGCGCTTCTTTTTTCTGCAGCGGGATGAGTAAGCGCGCGAGATAATTCTGAAGCGGAAGTTCCATGAACTTCAATCAGCATTCCGCCACGCGTAATGCGTAATTTACCCGGACCATCGCCCGAAAAACCGAGCGACGAAATATTCCACGACTGAAAGCCGCCCTCAGCATCCTGGTAGTAGATCAGCAGTTCACGGCCCGATACAGTGACTTTACAGGGTCTGGGTTCTGCTGTTACTGACTGGTAAAAAACACAGTGATGCATAGTATTATGATGATCCATTCTAAAGGGTTTTATTTTAAGTGCTGCACAGTTCGGCTGATAGGTTTAGTTAAGATCATACTGTATCTGCGGCATTTTTTCAAGTTCAAGTAAAAGCTCATTGTCGATGGCGATTTTGTTCTTTTTTGAAAAAAGACGGATGTTTTGCTGTTGCTCTTCATCTTCCACATAAAATTCAACACTGCTCTTGCCTTCAAAACGATTGATCAGCGCGTCGAGTTTCACCACGAGGTCATCATCCAGCTGTTTTAATTTCAGTTTCAGCCTGATTAGGTTAAACGCGTTTTTCTTCACCTCATCGAGCAATTCAATTTTACTGAGCTTGATCTCCAGGCTGCCAGGCTGGTTGTAACGTTCCTGAACACGGGCCTTTACAAAAACAAACAATCCCTGAACCATGTATTTGTTATACTCCACAAAATCTTTTCCAAACAACATCAGTTCAACACTGCCTTCATAATCTTCAATGATCAGCTTTCCAAAAGCATTCCCGGTTTTACTGGTGCGGTTTTCAAATCCGGTGATAATACCACCAAAGATCACTTCACGGTTTTTAAATGGTTCGAGTCCTGCTTTCAGTTGCGCGCAGCTGGCATTGCAGCGGTGCTGGATAATCACCTTGTATGGATCAAGCGGATGACCGCTGATAAAAAATCCTACCACTTCTTTTTCCCGGCTCAGACATTCCAGTGCACTCCAGGGCTCCACTTTAGGCAGCTGCGGTTCTGTTACCTGGATCTCATCTTCGCCACCAAACAGGCTGGCCTGAGAAGTGTCGTTGCCCAGACTCACCTGGTTACTGTATTTGATCATCTTATCGGTAAGCGTTAATCCATCCGAAAGATCAGGAACAAAAAACATGGCGCGGTGTACATTTTCAAATCCATCGAACGCGCCCGCCAGCGCGAGGCCTTCAATTGATTTTTTGTTCATGGCTTTTGAATCAAGGCGGGATGCAAGATCAAACACCGAGCTGAATTTTCCATTCGCGTTCCTTTCGTTGATCAAAGCTTCAACTACATTCTCTCCTACTCCCTTAATACTGGCCATACCAAAACGAATGTCGCCATTAGGCATCACCATGAACTTTGCAAAACCTTCGTTGATATCCGGCCCAAGCACACGAATGCCCATGCGTTTGCACTCTTCCATAAAAAACGCAATGGATTCAATGCTTCCCTGGTGGTTGAGCGTGGAAGCCATGTATTCACTCGGATGATGCGCTTTTAAATAGGCAGTCTGAAACGCTACATAAGCATAACAGGTAGAGTGTGATTTATTAAACGCGTAAGAAGCAAATGCCTCCCAGTCTTTCCATACTTTTTCAAGCACCTTGGCGTCGTGCCCGTTCTTTGTTGCGTTCTCAATAAAAAGCGGCTTCAGTTTGTCAAGCGTCTTTTTATCTTTTTTACCCATCGCTTTCCTGAGCACGTCAGCATCACCTTTTGTAAAATTGGCAAGCTTCTGACTCAGCCTCATTACCTGTTCCTGATAAACAGTAATGCCGTATGTTTCCTGGAGAAATTCATCCATTCCCTCAAGATCGTAAGTAACAGCCTCACGGCCATGTTTACGGTTGATGTAATTGGGAATGTAAGCAATCGGACCCGGACGATAGAGGGCGTTCATGGCGATGAGATCCGTAAACGCATCGGGTTTTAATTCCTTCAGCGACTTCTGCATCCCGGCACTTTCATACTGGAAGATGCCGTTGGTTTCGCCGCGCTGAAAAAGTTCGTAGGTTTTTTTATCCTCCAGAGAAATGGCGTCAATGTCAATATCAATGTTCTTGGTCTGTTTTACAAACGAGATGGCGTCTTTGATGATCGTGAGCGTGCGCAGTCCTAAAAAGTCCATCTTTAAGAGACCCGCACTCTCCGCAACTGAGTTATCAAACTGCGTTACCAGCATGTCGCTGTCTTTGCCCTTTGTTACAGGCACATATTTCATCATCTCACCTGGCGTGATGATCACCCCGCAGGCGTGAATACCGGTGTTCCTTAAACACCCTTCGAGTTCATAGGCTTGTTTTAATACATCGGCTTCAGGTGTTTTTTCTTCCGCCAGTTTTCTGAATGTATGAGACTGATCGATGAGTTCACGTTTGCCTTCAATTTTGCCAAGATATTTCGGATCAATTCCACCCGGCTTTAACAAAGCGCGCAGTTTGGCGTCCAGACTATCGGGGAACATTTTAGTAAGCCTGTTGGCATCATCGAGCGGCAGGTCGAGCACCCTCGCGGTATCTTTGATTGCAGATTTTCCGCCCATCGTGCCATAAGTAATGATCTGTGCCACCTGGTTGGAACCATATTTATTGATCACATAATCAATCACGCGGCCACGGCCTTCGTCATCAAAGTCGATATCAATATCGGGCATCGAAATACGGTCGGGATTCAGAAAACGCTCAAAGAGGAGATCAAACTTGATGGGATCCACGTTGGTGATGCCAAGACAATAAGCAATCGCGGAGCCTGCGGCCGAACCACGGCCCGGACCAACGGACACTCCGAGTCTTCTTGCTTCACTGATAAAATCGGCAACAATTAAAAAGTAACCCGGATAACCCATCCTTTCGATGGTGGCCAGTTCAAAATCAA
>CAZFCR010000406.1:0-3499 GCA_964517305.1 uncultured Akkermansia sp. | reverse complement strand
TTTATTTATCCTATCTTTCAAGTAAGTAAATTATTTTATAAGCCAAACAGGTGGACGAACTAGAAGATAACGAACAACGGTTGACAACCAAGGCGGTATACGATTACCGCCTGGTAAAACTTGCCGTTGAGAAGGGTGACCAGAAGGCTTACGCTGAATTGTTGCAACGTTACCGTGAGAGCGTTTTCTACATGATGATGAAAATGTGCAACAATAAAGACGATGCTGAAGATCTCACCATCGAAGCTTTTGGCCGCGCATTTAAAAAACTGGAACAATACAGTCCGGATTACGCATTCAGCACCTGGTTGTTTAAGATAGCGAGTAACAATGCCATTGATTTTCTGCGCAAGAAAAAGCAGAAGTTTTCCCTGTCAATTGACACGAAAGCCGAAAACACAGAAGGTGCAGACCATTCCGCCAATATCAAATCCAACACACTCGATCCGGAAGAGCAGTTCATCCGCAAACAAAAGATCGATAATGTGCGCGACCTGGTGAATAACCTGAAACCCAAATACAAGGAAATGATCGAACTCTTTTATTTCCAGGAAATGAGCCACGAAGAGATCTCTAAAAAACTGGATCTGCCAATCGGTACCATTAAGGCACAATTGTTCAGGGCACGCGACATTTTATATTCAGCCTTAAAAGGCAGCCGAAAAATTTAATGTCCGGCATCATCAATAAATATTTTCCAGACTTAAGTGCGGAGCAGCAGAAACAATTTGCGCAGTTGTTTGAATTGTACAGCGACTGGAACAGCAAGATCAATGTGATATCAAGAAAAGAAATTGATCTGCTGTATGAACGCCATGTATTGCATTCTCTCGGCATTGCCAAAGTGATGGCATTTGCGCCGGGTACCAAAGTGCTGGATGTTGGCACGGGTGGCGGTTTTCCGGGCATTCCACTCGCCATTCTTTTTCCCGAGGCACATTTTACCCTTGTTGACAGCATTGGCAAAAAAATAAAAGTGGTGAACGGTGTCGCTGAAGGCCTGGGGCTTAAAAATGTAAAGGCATTTCAACAAAGAGCGGAGGAGGTCGACGACCGTTTTCATTTTGTGGTGAGCCGCGCGGTAACAGAGTTCCCGGTTTTTTATAACTGGGTTAAACATAAATTCATGCACCAGCAGTTCAATACACTGCCCAATGGTATCCTGTATTTAAAAGGAGGCGATCTGCGCGAAGAGTTCGGCAAATATTATGAGAAGGCCCGTTTCTTTGATCTCAAAGACTTTTTCGAAGAAGAATTTTTCGAAACCAAAAAGGTGGTCTATTACAAAACCGTTTAGTTCTTCAGTTTTGAATTGGCGGTCTGCTGCTGATTCGTGCCCGCGCCATGTTCAACAGACCATTGATCTCAGGGTGGTCGGGTTTCAGAGCCTGTGTTTTTTTCCAGCTTTTTTCTGCCAGTTCAAATTTTCCCTGATTAAAATATGCGCCTCCCAAATGGTACCAGTTTTCATGGTTGCCGGGGCGTATGATGGTCAGCAGGTTCCACGCAATGGCGGCAGAATCCCATCGGTTATACCTATACGCCAGAGCAACACGGTTGCGGAGGTCTCCCTCCATGGCCATGTAATAATTGTTTAAGTATGGATTGTTGGGGTAAAGCCGCTCCACGTTTTTCAGGTTATAAATGGCTTCAAAGTCTTTGCGCAGGTGAAAATATAAAAGCCCTAAATTGAGGTAACCGTTTACGTAACGCGGATGCAGTTCAATGGCGCGACTCAATACTTCGATGCCATGACCGATGGCGGCTTCCCTTTTGTTTTTGTATTTGCCGGATTTTACTTCCTCAAGCAGATTTGAAAGTGTGCCGTTGTGGTCATCAAACAGTGTATCGTAACCGGGCCTGGGATGATCCGCGAAATCGTTGGTGTTCAGCAGATCCACGTACCGGGCACCTGCATTGCCGAGACACAAAACAGAGTTGGGATGCGTCTGCACATCTTTCAGAAAAAGCGTGATGTCGTTTTTCCAGTCGAAATTGCGTTCCCATGTTTTTACACCTGCCAAAAACACCACCACGATCAGCAGACCCGGCAAAACAAACCTTTGCGTTTTCAGACTGATTAAACGCAGGTGTTCACTAAGCCACAGCAAGGCCCAGGCGAGTATGATGCAAAATCCTATACTGGAATGGAATATGAGCCGTTCGCCCATGGTAGCGCCAATGTCCATCAACACATTACCAATTAATAAACCGAACAGGATGTACACCATGAGTGCGAATCCAGTCACATGTTTTTTCCAGGTTAAATACACGGCGGCAAACAGCATGCTGAGGTGAAGGAGAAGTGAAAAAACAAAATCAGGACTTGTAAAATGCCGGAATTTGATGGAGTCGAATGAATAATCGGAAGAAAGCGGATGCGGAAAGATCTGCAGCAGGATGTATTTAAGGAGGACATAGGTTTTGGTGCAGAAACGTTCTTCACCTGTGGCCAGCAGGTAAGGATTGTTCAGTATTTCAGTGTCGGGCACGCCGGGTTTGAGTTTTACAGCCATCCAGCGCATGCCGATGTAGATGAGCATGATCAAAAACAACCACGACATGAGTGGAACAAAGCCTTTTTTCCGGTGAGCGCCACTGAGATAAATACCGGCTCCCAGGTAAACGAAAGGCAGCAGCCAGAATGAGCGAACAGGTTTGGTTCCGGGCGCTGCATGCACGTCGAAATCGCGTTTGATCCAGGTCATGATCAGCACACAAATAACAAAAGCAACAGAAGTGTATAAGAGGGTTTTGAATTCAGGCGCTGCTTCAGGTTTTAATAAATTGACCCGGTGATTTGTAAAACAATACATGGCAATGGGAACAAGGGCCAGCAACATCACTGCGTATTCTTTGGATAACAATGCGAGTAAAAACACAAAGGCCGTGATAAAAAGATCTTTTGTTCTTTTAGTTTCAATGTAACGGAAGGCATAAATAAAGGTGAGGGCAACGAAGATCAGTGAAAAAATTTCATCGCGACTTTTTACATTGGCAACGGCTTCCGAATGGATGGGGTGAATGGTGAAGAGCAGCGCTGCAAGGAATGCAAGATCCTGGTTGCCCCGGAAAAAATAAAATGCAAAAAGCCGGTACAACAGAAAACAGCCCAGTGCGTATAACCAGATGTTATTAAAATGCCTGAACTCCGCGCCATAAAGCTGGCAATCTCCCATGACGAGGAATTTCTGCCCAACCGGATATTTTTTTTGAATGTATTTTTCGCTGAAGCGAAACCAGGTAACTGTGACCAGTCCCTGGCCGTCGGTCAGGGTCATGTGATGCATCTTGCGCCGGCTGCGGCCCATAGGACGGCTTGAATGCGCCACGACTTCGGCTACCACGCAACGGCTTTTTCCGGGTTCGAGTTCTCGGATCGTGGATAATTGCCGGTAGTCGATGTAACGCGTGGGTAAATCAAAGAAGAGATCTTCGACAGTCCGGATTCCTTTTTGCCCCAAGATTTCACTCAGGCGCGGCCCGACTCCTTTGAGAA
>CAZFCR010000405.1:0-3499 GCA_964517305.1 uncultured Akkermansia sp. | reverse complement strand
GAAACCGCATATCCTTTTCCTTGAAGGCAAGGGTTATGAAGTGGTTTCTGCTATCAGTGGTGATGAAGCGATTGACGCGGTGAAAGAAGACAATTCCATTACCGCGGTGCTGCTGGATGAGAATATGCCGGGAATCAGCGGACTCGAAACTTTACTCAAGATCAAACAAACCAACAGCGATCTGCCGGTGATCATGATCACCAAAAGCGAGGAAGAGCACATCATGGACGACGCCATTGGCGGAAAGATTGCCGATTACCTTATTAAGCCTGTAAATCCGAACCAGATTTTATTGTCTCTAAAAAAAGCCCTGGATAACCGCCGCCTTGTGAGCGAAAAAACCAATACCGATTACCGCAAGGAATTTGGTCAGATTGGCATGAGCATCAACGATAACCTCACCTGGCAGGAATGGGCCGATCTGTATAAACGCATCATTTACTGGGAACTGGAAATGGATACGCTGCAGGATAAAAGTATGCTTGATGTGCTGAAAATGCAGAAATCGGATGCCAATAACCAGTTCTTTAAATTTATCGAAAAAAACTACATCAACTGGCTGAACGGCAAAACGCCCAATCCGCCGGCCATGAGCCATACACTGTTCAAGAACAAATTCCTTCCCGAACTCGCAGGCAACGAGAGTGTTTTTTTTATTCTCATCGATAACCTGCGCTTCGACCAGTGGAAAATGATCCAGCCTTTGCTTCAGGATTATTACAAGGTTGAAACTGAAGAATCTTATTTCAGTATTTTGCCAACTGCCACACAGTACGCGCGTAACGCCATTTTCAGCGGACTCATGCCTTCTGAAATTGAGAAAAAATTTCCTGATCTTTGGCTCAACGATGAAGAGGAAGGCGGTAAAAACATGCACGAAGAAACGTTGCTCCAGGCCCAGCTGAAAAGGCTTGGCAAGGACATTAAAATGAGCTACACCAAGATCACCAATTTTAACAGCGGTAAAAAGCTCGCGGATAACATCAGCAACCTGCTTCAGAACAAACTGAATGTGATCGTGTATAATTTTGTGGACATGCTCAGCCATGCCCGTACCGAGATGGAAGTGATCAGGGAGCTGGCTGAAAACGAGCCGGCCTATCGCAGCATTACATACAGTTGGTTCGAACATTCTCCTTTGTTTGACATCATCAAACAACTCGCCGCCAAAAAAATAAAAGTGGTGATCACCACCGATCATGGCACCGTGCATGTAAAAGAACCGACCAAAATTCTTGGTGATAAAAATGTGAACACCAACCTGCGTTACAAACAGGGCAAGGCGCTCGAATACAATCCAAAAGAGGTGTTCGAAATAAAAAATCCTGCCGATGCTTTTTTACCGCGTCAGCACCCGAGCACCCGTTTTGTGTTTGCGCGCGAGGACAGGTTTTTTGCCTATCCGAACAACTTTAACCACTACGTCAATTATTATCGCAACACCTTCCAACACGGTGGCGTGAGCCTTGAAGAGATCATCATTCCTTACATTGTTTTAACCGCGAAATAAATAAACGGAATGTCGGAATGGCTGATCGATGAAGTTTTTGGGTCTGAGCAATTGGAAGAAATAGCTTCCCGCTTGCTGAAACTTACTGATTCGAAAATTTTTTTGTTTGATGCGCCCATGGGAGCTGGTAAAACCACGCTCATCAAAGAAATGTGCCGCCAACTCGGAAGTAACGATCATTTCAGCAGCCCCACTTACGCCATTGTGAACGAATACGCGTCGCCGCAGGGTAAAATTTTTCATTTTGATCTTTACCGTTTAAAAAACAGCTCTGAATTATTGGACCTCGGCATCGAAGAATACCTTGACGCAGATGGCTGGTGTTTTTTTGAATGGCCCGACATGGTGAAAGATCTTATTGATGCGCCTGCGATGGAAGTTCAACTGTCTGTGGAGAATGAAAAGCGCCGCGTGAGGGCTCGCCTGTTTTAAAAAAGCAAAAGATCCGCGCAGACAAACACACACAAAACAACGCTGGCAACACCATTGGTGGTGCCAAAAGCAAGGTTAACGCGACTTAGATCGTGAACTTTAACGATGCTGTGCTGGTAAACCAGGAGCCCGGTAAAAACCAAAGCGCCGATAAGATAAAGCCAGCCAAAAATGCCTGAAAAATAAGCAAGCAGAACAAGACTCCCGGCAACCACATGCAGGACGCGGGAAAGCAGAAGCGCGTTCTTTTTCCCGAAATAAACAGGAATCGATTTCAGACCTTGTCCCCGGTCAAATTCTTCATCCTGCAGGGCATAAATAATATCGAAGCCCCCGGTCCAGAAAAAAACCACCGCGCTGAAAATAACAGGCAGCACATCAAACCGTTCAGTTAGGGCAATGTACGCGCCAATAGGAGCGAGGGCAAGACCCAAACCAAGCACAAGATGACAGAGTGGTGTAAAACGTTTGGTATAACTGTATCCTAAAATTACAGCGAGTGCCACTGGTGACAAGGCAAAACAAAGAGCGTTAATAAAATAACAGGCAGCTATGAATCCGAGACAGCAAACAATCACCAGCATTCTCGCGGCACCGGCGCTGATAGTGCCTGCAGGAATTTCACGTTGTGCGGTTCTTGGATTTTTGGCATCAAAATGCCGGTCAATGAGCCGGTTAAAGGCCATGGCAGCACTGCGCGCCAGCACCATACAGAGAATCACCAGCAACAATTTAATACCGCTGAATTCCGCTTTACCTGATACAATGGCCAGCGCAAATCCAATGAGTGCAAAAGGCAGAGCAAATACGGTGTGGCTGAATTTAATTAAGGATAGATAATTTCTGAATGTCTGTACCATGACGCGTGCAAATATACACAACAAATTTCCGGGGTATTTTTAAAAATTACCTGAGAAAAAGAGTGACCGTTTTATTTGCCGCGGCCCTGAAGCACGATCAGGATGGTGTGCACCAGAATTTTAAAGTCCAGCAGCAGACTCATGTTCTCAACGTAAAGGATATCGAATTTTAAACGGTCGATCATCTGCTCCACGTTTTCCGCGTAGCCGTATTTTACCTGGCCCCAGCTGGTAATACCGGGACGGATCTTGTGTAGGTGTTTATAATGCGGTGCTTTTTCAACAATCCGCTCAATGTAATATTTTCTTTCCGGCCGCGGACCCACCAGGCTCATATCGCCCATGAGCACATTAAAAAACTGCGGCATCTCATCGAGCCTGACCTTGCGCAGAAAACGGCCGAAAGGTGTTACCCGGGGATCATTGGCGCTTGAGAGGGCCGGGCCTTCTTTCTCCGCGTCAAGATACATGGTGCGGTATTTATAAATATAAAACGGTTTGCCGTGGATGCCGATTCTTTCCTGTTTAAAGAACATTGGGCCGCGTGAGCCCAGCCTTACCAGTATCCCAAGCAGCAGATACAACCAGCTGAAACAGATCAGCACCACAATGGAAACCGAAACATCAATAAATCTTTTGGCGGAGGTCTGCCATTCAGGAATGATCTGGTTTTTGATCTCGATGAGCGGCGTCCCCA
>CAZFCR010000404.1:0-3522 GCA_964517305.1 uncultured Akkermansia sp. | reverse complement strand
GTAAACGATTATTTTATGCTGCAAAGATCAGATAACCTTACCGAAAGTGATGTAGTGGTGTTTGACCGCTGGGGACATAAAGTTTATGAATTGATCAGCGAAACAGGTCAGATCATGTGGGATGGCACCAACCAATATGGGAAACAACTGCCTGAGGGAGTTTATTTTTACGTGATTAAAGCGCTTGGCAAAGACGGAGTTGCTTATGAGGAAAAAGGCAATGTAAATCTTGTTCGCTAAAAACCTCGGGAAATTTTTGTTTTGATAAGGTCCGGTCAATTATGGCCGGACTTTTTATTTTACCTTGGGTTTCGCTGAGTGAGCGACATTCAGTATTTTTTTATAATTTGGTATAATTGTTGTAATGTTAAAATTCGTAAAAACTGAAAATATGAAAACCGCCCAAAAAAATAATTTTGTTCAAAGGCTTGTTTCTTCCACGATCACAAAAATTACACTCCTCGCAGTTCTGATGTTTGGCGCGGGTTACAAAGCCAACGCCTGTTCCCCCCTTGTTGTACCAACGATGTTAAGTTACAGCGTGGTAGGCAATGATCTGATTTTGAACTGGGAAAGCACCAATGTATGGCTGTGTAACGGCTATTTTGTTGAAGTTGAGATTGTATGTGATGATAAGAGTTTTACAGGTAACGGCCCTTTTTATATGTCGCCTGTATTGGATAAAACAGCAACGCCACAGGCATATCCCCAGCAAACAGTAAATCTGAGTTCTTTTTGCCCGGGTAAAGTTTACAAATTAAGTGCGCGCGAAACTTATACTTTCGGGGGTTTCAGTGCCTGGAGCCAGACCTTCACGTTTGTGACGCAGGGTAACTTTGTTTTACCAACGCTGAATCTCTCCGCCAGTTCCAACATTGTGTGTCCTCCGCAAACATCCACTTTAAATGCGGCAGTAACCAACAGTTGCGGTAGCCAGCCTTTTTCATACACCTGGATGCCTTCCACGGGCTTAAGCAATACAAATACTGCCAATCCCGTTGCCTCGATCACCGCTAATACAACATATACGTGTATTGTAGAGGGAGGCGATCTCGGTTGCTGGACGATAAGCAGTTCCATTACCCTCAGTCTGAATACAGATCCGCCCGTGGCCGGTTCGGCAACCGCCCAGCCTGCGGTAATTTGCACAGGACTCACTACAACAGTAACGCTCAGCAATCATGTCGGTAACATTCAATGGAGAACAGGTCCATCGTCTTCAGGTCCCTGGACCAATATCCCCGGAGCGTCATCGGCCACGCTGGTCACGCCCCCTCTTACAGCCAACACCTGTTACCAGGCACAGGTGGCGTCCTGTACCGGTACAACTTTTGCGAATCCCGTGTGTATTACGGTTAATCCCATTCCCACCATCACACCTTTTGTTAGTCAGCCAAACTGCGCCACACCCAGCGGTATTGTGAGTTATACCAATACTGGCGCGTCGGGTTCACCCAACAACGTGGTGTGGCTGCCGGCTCCCAACTCAGTAAACAGCGTCAGCAGTTCAGCCACCTACACAAGTTATACGGGTCAGGTAACTGCTACCATTTCATTCCCTGATGGTTGTGTAGCAACGGCCAATTTTTCGATCAATCCAATGCCGCCGCTGCCTAATTTTACCATCCAGAACTTATCCGGATCCAATGATATTACCTGTTTTGCACCAAGCATTACCTTTTCAGCGGCCACTAATTATACTTACGGAAGTCTCAATTATTTCTGGCAGCATCCTTCTGCCACATATTCCGTATCATCCATCACCACCACCGCTCAGGGAAATTACACTGTAACGCTCACTGATCCTGCAACATTCTGCTCTGTTACCCGAACCATCGCGGTAGGTATGAACACGGTGGCACCTGTATCGGTGCTGACCCCGACATTTCAGAACATTACCTGTGCCAATCCTGCACCGATCAATGTAACACTGACAGCCTCTTCACCCACCATCAATTTTACCCACCAGGTACTGTCTCCGGTCGGTGGCACATTTTCTTCCGGTTCGGTTTCAGTTGTTTATCAACCGGGTCCTGGCACCTACACACACTGCCTCATCAATAACGTAAATGGCTGTTCAACCTGTAAAGAGTTCACTGTTAATCCGGGCACCGGTTTCCCGACTTTCAGCTTAACCAGTGAGCGTAATTTTACATTGGGTTGCAACTCAAGAAGTTTTGCGGTGGTTGCCATTATCAATGCCTCAACACAACCAATTCCGGGAGGCGCGGTTTCATATACCCTGTTGCCGCCCAATGCTTCATCCGCCACACCGTCGGGTCCTTTGAGCAGCATAAGCGTTTACACTCTGACAACACCGGGAACCTGGACCGCCATTACAAAAGACAATGCTACTTTCTGTGAAACCCGCGTTCCATTTTCGATTATTCAAAATACACTTGCTCCTTCTATTGACAGTGTTGCGGTACCTTATCAGATCCTGAGTTGTGCTGTGCCATCAACACAATTACGAGGCATCAGCAACACCCCAAATATCAGCTACAACTGGTCCTTTAATAAAGTTCCTGGAAATCTTGCAGGCGATACCATTTCGGTATTTGCAAATCTGGCGGCAACTACTACCACGCTGGTCGATAGTTATACCCTCACGCTTACCGACAACAGCAGCACCTGTGCAAGCAGAACGGTTGTGCCGATCCTCCAGAATGTATACAGACCGAAGGCGCTGATCAGCAATGGCGGAACAAGTTCAATTACTTGCCTAACCCCAACCATTACGCTCACCAATGCAAGCAGCACTGGCATACTACCCAATTCAATTTTCCCAAGTAATCTGCCCGTAGTTGGATTCCTTTGGGAAGGGCCATCACCGCAGATCCCCGCCAATAACGTCTCCACTTATCTGGCTTCTGTTGTGGGCATATATACATTAACTGCCAAGGACCTGAACAACGGCTGTACTTCATCCACTATTACAGAAATAGGCGACAACAGGATATACCCTGTGGTGAACAACCCCAATAAACCCGACGATTTTATCATGGATTGCGGTGCTGAAAGCGTAACCATCACGCCTATCATCACCAGCCCGCTCGCTAACCTGAGTTACCAGTGGATTGCCGTACCAGGCGCAACGGTGACGGGTGTCAATAGCCTCGTTTTAAGAGTTAACCAGACAGGGGAGTACCAGATTGTGGTAACCAATACGCTTAACGGTTGTCGCAGCACGGGCTTTGTAACGGTGATTGATGGCACCCTGCATGCGGATTTTACACCGGATAATGTAAGCGGTTTCGCACCAATGGAAGTGAAGTTCACCAATGACTCAAGGAGTGTCAACAATTCAAGCATTGTTACAGTCTGGAGTTTCGGTAACGGAAGTTCGGTTATTACACCACAAGCGTCAGTTTCTCCGGTCTCTACTTATTATCAGCCGGGTACTTATTCTGTAACCATGTATGCCACCAAAGGCACGTGTAAAGATTCAGTCACAAAAATCATCAATGTTGAATCGCCTTCAGAGATGATCGTACCTAACATCTTTTCACCGAATGGCGATGG
>CAZFCR010000403.1:0-3536 GCA_964517305.1 uncultured Akkermansia sp. | reverse complement strand
AAGTCTTTCGGGGCATAACACACCCAGGTGTTCAATGGACTTTTCGTTGTTAAAACAAAATTTGATTTCAGATGCTATCCGGCGCTTCGCTTGAGGCAGCTCTTAATTTCAAAATTGAAAATGCTCTTTTGAAGACCAGGCTTCAAACTCAGCCGCCGGGTTTTCGGGTAATCGTAAATCGCTAAATCGTAAATCGTCAATTCCCTTTGTACTTCGTACCTCGTCACTTGGCTGATTGTTGCGCGCAAAGACGCCAAGAGCGCAGAGAGATAATTAAACCAAAACGTTTTAACCGGAAATCCTGAACGACTAAACAGCGCCCCAATTGAAAATTGTACCTCGTAAATCCGCTTCGTCCTTCGTACCTCGGCCTTCGTACTTTTTTTGTCCTTCGTATTTCGTCCTTTTTTAATCGTCGATCGTACTTCGTCAATCGTAAATTTCTTTCCCACCGTACTTCCGACTTCGTACTTCTAACTTCGTACTTCTCATTGTGTGTTATGACAATTATCATCATCCAGGGCTGAGTGCCGTCATAAAGGTTCACGAAGTGACTTCCTAATTTTACAGGCTACAAACACCATGAGCGCAACCACTGTACACGAACACACCAGCTGCTACCATTGCGGCGAAGATTGCCAGGAAAAGACAATCAAGGCAGATGATAAGGTTTTCTGTTGCGAAGGCTGTAAAATGGTTTATGGGATTCTGAGCCAGAACGAGTTGTGTGAATATTACGACATCGAAAAAAATCCGGGCATCAGTCAGAAAGTCAAGGTCCGCGAAGGCAAATTCGCATTTCTCGACAACGCAGAGATCGTTCAGAAACTGATCCACTTTGAACAGGATGGTCAGAAACACGTTACATTTTATCTTCCACAGATGCACTGCAGCAGCTGCATCTGGCTGCTCGAACACCTGGTTAAATTAAGTCGTGGCATTGTGAGTTCACAGGTTAATTTTCTAAAAAAAGAAGTAACTGTCGTCTTTAACTCTGCAGAGATCTCACTCCGGCAGACGGCTGAACTGCTCAGTGGCATCGGTTACGAACCTCACATCAGTCTGAACGATATTTCCGGTGACAAATTAAAAAAATACGACCGTTCTAAAATATACAAGATCGGTGTCGCCGGTTTTTGTTTCGGCAACATCATGCTCCTCAGTTTTCCCGAGTATTTTTCAGGGACCGAACACAGCGAAGCCAACCTGGTAAAGGTGTTCAGCTACCTGAACCTGGCCCTGGCCCTCCCTGTATTTTTTTACTGCGGCGCCGAATTTTTTATTTCCGCCTGGAAAAGTCTGAAACAAAAATTCCTGAACATCGACGCGCCCATCGCGCTTGCCATCCTCATTACATTTGGCAGGAGCGTTTACGAAATCCTCTCCGGCACCGGCGCGGGTTATCTCGACTCCATGTCGGGCATTGTATTTTTTATGCTGGTAGGTCGTTTCCTTCAAAATAAAACCCACGCTTCGCTTTCGTTTGAAAGAGATTATACTTCGTATTTCCCTCTCGGAGTTACGGTAATTAAAGATGGACAGCCGGATGAGAACATCCCGGTTTCGCGCATCCGCAAAGGCGACCGCATCCGCATCCACAGCCATGAGATCATTCCTGCGGATGGCATCCTTTTTATGGGCAAGGCCAGCATCGATTACAGTTTTGTTACGGGTGAATCATTGCCGGTTGAAAAAGGCATCGGAGAAATTATATACGCGGGCGGAAAACAGGTAGGTGGCGCGCTGGAACTGGAAGTGGTGAAAGAGGTTTCACAAAGTTACCTCACACAACTCTGGAACAACGAAACTTTTAAAAACAAAACGCCGGAGAAAAAAGTGTCGTTCGTTCATGCTGTAAGCAGGTATTTTACTTATGTACTTTTCAGCATCGCCATTATTTCCGCGCTGTACTGGTCGGTAAACGAACCTTCCCGCACCTGGAACGCTGTTACGGCGATCCTGATCGTGGCCTGTCCCTGCGCGCTTTTGCTTTCCGCAACCTTTACAAATGGCAACATGTTATCCCTGCTTCAACGCCGGAATTTTTTTGTAAAAAACGCCACCGTGCTTGAAAGTCTGTCAGAAGCGGATACGATTGTATTTGACAAAACCGGCACCATCAGCATGCAGCAGGAATCGAGCATTGTTTTCCGTGGCAAAAAAATGAATCTTTATTTTGAAGGACTTGTCCGTTCACTGGCATCGCAAAGCAATCATCCGCTGAGCAAGGCGCTGGTAGGATTTCTGCCGCTCGCAAAAAAATTTCCCGTAAAAAATTACAAAGAAGAAAAAGGACTCGGTAGTTCAGGAACCGTTGATGGTTATGACATTAAACTGGGCTCGGCTTTGTTTGTGAAAGGCATTAAGGACGATGAACCCGATGGCAGCCGCGTTTATGTAGCAATTGCCGGTGAAATAAAAGGCTGTTTTGTAATCAAAACCAAATACCGGCCAGGCCTCAGCAACCTGATCAGCGCGCTGAAGGAAAAATACCATCTGGCTGTTGTCTCAGGCGACAACAATACAGAACGACATTATCTCAAAAATCTTTTTGGCTCTGATGCCGAGTTACTTTTTGAACAAAAACCACAGGACAAGCTGAATTACATTCAACAACTGCAGGAAAAAGGCCGGCGTGTGATCATGGTGGGCGATGGCCTCAACGATGCCGGAGCGCTGCAACAGGCCAACGTGGGCATTGCGGTAAGCGATGATGTGAATAATTTTTCGCCCGGCTGCGACGCGATACTCGATGGAAAAGAGTTTGGCAAACTGCGCAGATTATTTGACTATTGCAGGAAAGAAAAACCCATTATCTACGGCAGTTTTGTGCTTTCCATCCTTTATAACATTGTGGGTTTATTTTTTGCAGTCCAGGGCACATTATCACCGGTGATAGCCGCCATCCTGATGCCCGCCAGCTCTGTTTCCATTATGCTTTACACCACCCTGCTCAGCAATTATTATTCCCGCAAAATAACAGCGGATAACAGGGCCAAAGCTTAACAAACTATTTAAACTGACATTAATCAGTCCTGATCATGGGAGTATGTCAGCCACTGAAAACAGCCGATCAGGTAATTTTGAAAACACAAAATGAGCGTAGTCTTCATCCTTATTTCAGCCAGTCTGTTGGTAGCCCTTGGATTTCTCGCAGCCTTTATCTGGTCGGTAAAAAACGGCCAGTACGACGACGATTATACACCATCGGTTCGTATGCTGTTTGACGACAAACCAAAAGAACAAAACCAGGAAAACAAAAAATAACACACAAGCAAAAAAAATCTATGGAACTAGAAAAACAGATCGACTCACGAACAAGAACATCACAGGATGTTTTTATGACCGTGGAAAGATTTTATTACGACAACAAGATCGTAAAACAATTTGCCTACGCCACCATGTTCTGGGGCATTGTAGGCATGCTGGCGGGCCTGCTCGCGGCACTCCAGCTCGTGCATCCCCTGTTTAATTTTGAAACGGCTTACATCAGCTTCGGCCGCGTACGCCCGGTTCACACCAATGCGGTGATCTTC
>CAZFCR010000402.1:0-3546 GCA_964517305.1 uncultured Akkermansia sp. | reverse complement strand
TATTGTGTTTCTTCTCAATTTTTTCGCTCACATCCTCCACAAAATCGGGATGAATATAATTATCCTTCAAATAATGGTACACTGCTTTCGGGCGCCATGCCTTCTGCACTACACCATCTAGCGAGGTTTCTATCTTCGATAAGCCGCTGTAAAAACACGCTTCAGCAACAAGCGCCGCAGCTCTGCCATGATCAGGATGTCTGTCGCTTACCGCGTTGCACAGTACAATGTCGGGCCGGCATTTCCTGATCTGTTCTATTACCTGTCGCTGGTGGACTTCGTCGTTCTGAAAAAAACCGTCTTTAAATCTCAACTGCGTACGAAATGAAACACCCAGAATGGCCGCCGAATCGTTGGCTTCTTTGGTTCTTAGTTCAGCGTTACCCCTTGTACCCAGTTCACCTCTCGTAAGATCAAGAATGCCGGCGGTCTTTCCTTGCTTTATGTGTTTGATCAAAGTGCCGCTGCAGCTCAGTTCAACATCGTCGGGGTGTATGCCTATTGCAAGAATATCTACTTTCATACTTATTTTGAATTTGATTTTTTGATAAGATCGGAAATCTTT
Source organism: uncultured Akkermansia sp. (assembly GCA_964517305.1). Taxonomy (GTDB): domain Bacteria; phylum Bacteroidota; class Bacteroidia; order B-17B0; family Aurantibacillaceae; genus Aurantibacillus. Next base: position 2,981 of record CAZFCR010000402.1, on the reverse strand, counting down.
TCGTTGATTCGCGGCAAACTCCTGAACAATACATAACTTCTTTTAAAATCGCCGATAGAAAACGCCGGTGATCCCTGAACGATCTCGCCTTCTTTTTCAATGCTGGAGCCCACGCCCGACTGCCCCGCGATCTTAACACCATCCGCAATTCTGAGATGTCCGGCAATGCCGACCTGTGCGCCGATCATGCAGTTTTTGCCAACCTTGGTTGAGCCTGCGACGCCTGAAAGACCGGCAATCACCGTGTTTTCGCCAACCACAACGTTGTGTGCTATCTGCACCAGGTTATCGAGTTTCACACCTGCCTTTAAAGTGGTAGAGCCAAGTGTTGCCCTGTCAATTGAAGTGTTGGAGCCAATCTCAACATTATCCTCAATCACCACATTTCCAATCTGTGGCACTTTCACAAAGGCCTGTCCTTCGCTGTTGGGAGCAAAACCAAAACCATCGCTGCCAATCACGGTATTGGCATGAACCGTACAGCCCGAGCCAATTTTACACTCGTAATACACCCTTACGCCTGAAAACAAAACAGTGTCATCGCCTATCTCGCAGTTGTCGCCAATAAAAACATGAGGATAGATCTGCACATTGTTGCCAATCTTCACGTTCTGGCCTATATAAGCGAATGCGCCAATGTAACAATCGTTGCCCACCTGTGCATTTGGTGATATAAAACTCGGCTGTTCGATTCCTGTTTTTTTGCCCTTTATCTGCACATAAATCTGTAATAGTTTCGCAAACGCCTCGTATGCATTCTCAACACGAACAAGTGTGCAGGTAGATTTGATGGCTTTATCCAGCACAAGTGATTTGTTGACCAGTACGATGCTGGCATCGGTTGTATAGATGTAGTTGGTATAAGCCGGATTGGCAAGAAATGCCAGCGTTCCCGGTTTTCCTTCTTCTATTTTGGATACATTGCTGACCGTGGTGCTTTCGTCTCCCTCAACGCTGCCGTTAAGAAGCTGGGCAATTTGCTGTGCCGAAAATTCCATATTCTTTTAAAGCCTAAAATTACAAATTAATTACTGGTCTGCCGCTCCCGCAGCACGAATCACAGCGACAAGTTTCTGTTGTTCGTTCGCCCAGTTCAGTTCTTTCGCTGCTGTCAAAGCGTTCGTACTGTATGCTTTTAATTGCGGCGATTCAAGCATGGCCCTCATCCTTAACGCCAGATGACCAGGCTCATGTGATTCAATAAATTCTCCGCAACGATAATTCGTTACAATTTTTTCTATCTCAGGCAGCCGGCTTGCCAGAACCGGTAAACCAGCCTGCAGGTAATCAAAGATCTTGTTGGGAAGACTGTAATAATAATTGGGATTGGTGTTTTTATCAATGCTTATTCCTATGTCCGCGTTGGCTGTAAAATGCACCAGCTGTTCTTTCGGGATGCGTCTGATGAGTTTTACCTTTTCACCGAGACCTTCTTTTTCGACAGTGGATTCGAGTTTGTTCCAGACGTCGCCGCTGCCAATGATGAGCAGTAACGTGTCATCCACCTGTTTCATGGCCTCCACAAGTTCTTCTGCACCCCGGTCAATGTTAATGCCCGCACCCTGCAAAAGCACAATGCGTTTGTTTTCGGGTAAATTCAATTCGGCGCGGGATTTATAAGTCTCAGGCAACAAGGGATCGGAGATGTTCCGCACGGCATGGAATTTTACACCATACTTTTTTTCAAATATCCCGGCAATACTGTCGTTTACAGTGATGCAATGCCTGAGTTTCGGCACGATCCATTTTTCAAGTGTTTCCCAGATCCATTTTTTTGCCGGCGATTCCTGAAGTTCCGGTACTTCACAAAATAGTTCGTGGCTGTCGAAGATCAACGGGATTTTTTTGAGGCGACTTACAAGGAAGTTCGGCAACAAAGTGTCGAGGTCGTTGGCATACAAAAGCTCCGCCTTTGTGAACAGAAGAACAAAAAACAAACGAAGATTAAAAAACAGGTAAAAAAACGGGCCTTTGTTCAGCAATAACCGCATTCTTTTTGTTCTAAAAGGCCAGTTGTTTAAAGGCAGTGAATCGCTCATACTCCGTCCCACTACAAGCACTTGGTAGCCACATGTTGCAAGGGTGCGGCAGGTTTTCAGCACCCTGTGGTCTGTAACAATGTCGTTAATGACACTTACCACCGCTATCTTCCCTTTTGTAAACAAATAATTTGTTGATATTGGCTTAAAGATAGAAATATTACACCTACTTTATTCTCTAATTTTGAACCTGTATGCCGGAGATCCACCAACACATTAACCTCAAAACCTTAAATACCTTTGGCATTGAGGCTTTTGCGAAATATTACTGTGAGATCGGATCAGTGTCTGATTTTCTTGACCTGATTCACGAACCCACCTACACTCAAAATAACAAACTGATCATTGGTGGCGGAAGCAACCTGCTTTTTACGCGCGACTTCGATGGACTGGTGATCAAAAACAACATCAAAAACATCAGCATCGTTTCTGAAAATGAGAACGAGATTTATATCAAGGCCGGTGCCGGGGAAGTCTGGCATGACTTCGTGGTCTATTGCATCAACAAAGGCTATGGCGGATTGGAAAATCTCTCGCTGATCCCGGGATGCGTGGGCGCAAGTCCTATGCAAAACATTGGCGCCTATGGTGTGGAAATAAAAGATGTGTTTCACGAACTCGAGGCCTACGACATGGAAACCGGTGAACTCCGGATCTTTTCAAAAGAAGATTGTGCCTTTGGTTACAGGGAAAGTGTTTTTAAAAACAAATACAAAAACCGATACCTGATTGCCGCTGTGATCTACCGGCTGAAAAAACAACCTGAACTCAATACCTCCTATGGTGCCATTAACACTGAACTTCAGGCCATGGGGGTGAAGGAGCCTGGAATCCGCGAGGTATCACAGGCGGTGATTAACATCCGGCAAAGTAAACTGCCCGATCCAAAGGTGACGGGCAACGCCGGCAGTTTTTTTAAGAACCCGGAAATCAGCGCAGAAA
>CAZFCR010000401.1:0-3568 GCA_964517305.1 uncultured Akkermansia sp. | reverse complement strand
TAAGTCATGAGCCTTGGTTCACCTTTAGCTGTTTTTAAAATAAGTTCGGTTGGAAGAATAGGCACAGATGAACCTCCGGCCACAACAGCCTTCAGTTTTTTACCATTCCTGATCCCGCCACAATATTCTTCACTGTATATAAATTCTTCTACGGGAACGCCCAGCTCAATTTCGTATACACCTGGTTTGTTGATATGACCTGATGCAGAAATGAGTTTGGTGCCTGTTGATTTACCGATCCCGATCTTCGCGTATTCTTCGCCGCCCATGTTCACGATCGGGCAAACTGCGGCTATGGTTTCAACGTTGTTAACTACAGTAGGACAACCCCACAACCCCGCTACAGCAGGGAATGGAGGTTTGATGCGCGGGTTGCCGCGTTTACCTTCGAGCGATTCGAGCAAGGCTGTTTCTTCTCCGCAGATGTAAGCGCCACCGCCAACCTGCACGTAACAATCGTGCGAAAAATTGCTGCCCATGATGTTCTCACCCAGCCAGCCCGCTTTGTAAGCTTCTGCCAGGGCGGTTTCGAGAATACGCGCAACATAAAAATATTCGCCGCGGATATAAATATAAGAGGTGCGGGCTCCCAGCGCGTAGGAGGCGGTGATCATGCCTTCGATGAGCGCGTGCGGGATCTTCTCCATCAGGTAGCGGTCTTTAAAAGTGCCGGGCTCCGATTCATCTGCGTTGCAGACAAGGTAACGTGGCACGCCTTCGGGCTTAGCCAAAAAACTCCATTTTAATCCTGTAGGAAATCCTGCGCCGCCGCGACCCCTGAGTCCCGATTTTTTAACCTCATCGGTCACCTGGTCCGGTGTCATGGTTTTAAGCGCTTTCTCAACGGAAGCATAACCACCATGCTGGCGGTATACATCCAGCGTATGAATGCCAGGAATGTGATCGTTGTGTATTAAAAGTTTTTTGCCCATTGTGTGTGCTCTCTTTGAAAAGAAAAATATGGTTTAGATCGTATTCTTATAATCGAGGTCGGTATAACTTCTTCTTTTGCCCGCGGTTTTGTAGTCTTCAATGATTTTGTCGACTTTTTCGTAGGTCAGTTTTTCGTGGAAACTGGCGCCACATTGAAGCATAGGTGCAGTTCCGCAGGAGCCAAGGCATTCGGCCACCTTTAAAGTGAACATGCCGTCTTTGGTTGTTTCCCCCACTTTGATGCTGAGCTTTTTTTCAATGTATTTGATCACATCTTCAGCGCCCATTAACCAGCAGCTGCTTGTCTGGCAAACTTCCAGCACACATTTCCCAACCGGTTTAAGGTTAAACATGGTGTAGAAAGAAGCCACTTCAAATACTTCAATTGGTTTGATGCCGAGAACAGACGCAACATAATCCATCACCTCAGCGCTCAGCCAGCCGTCAAATTCGGCTTGTGCCACGTGAAGCACCGGCAATAAAGCCGATTTCTTTTTATCAGCAGGATAGTGTGAGACGATCGTCTGAACAGTTTTCATGGCCTCTTCGCTGAATCTGATCTCTGCGCGTTTTGCCGGGTTAAACTCCTGTGTTCCGTGAACCTGTGCTCCCATTTATTTTAAAATTCTGAATTAAATTTTTATTTGTTTTTGTTTACGCGTCAAGTTCTCCTGCAATCACATTCATACTGCTCATCGTGAGAATCGCGTCGCTCAGCATCGATCCTTTGATCATTTCAGGGTAAGCCTGGTAATAAATAAAACAAGGTCTCCTGAAATGCAGGCGGAATGGTGTGCGTCCGCCATCACTGATCAGGTAAAAACCAAGTTCGCCGTTACCACCTTCAACACAATGGTAAACTTCTCCCGAAGGAATATCACTTTCTCCCATCACAATTTTAAAATGGTAGATGAGGGCTTCCATGTTATTGTACACCTGTTCTTTTGGTGGCAGGAAAAAATCCGGAATATCAGCATGCGGCGGACCATCCGGCAGATTTTTAATGGCCTGTTTGATGATGCTCAGCGACTGCCACATTTCGTGCTGACGAACCGTGAACCTGTCGTAAGTATCGCCACTTGTACCAACCGGAATACTGAAATCAAAATCCTGGTAAGATGAATAAGGTGTGGCAACACGCACATCGTAATCAACACCGGCGGCTCTTAAATTAGGGCCGGTAAAACTATATGCCAGCGCGCGTTCGGCACTGATGGGCCCGCATGCAATTGTGCGGTCCATAAAGATCCTGTTTCGTTCAAGAAGATTATTGAACTCTGTCAGTGCAGCGGGAAATCCTTTTAAAAAGGCATCGATCCTGTCCCAGGTTACTTTGCTCCAGTCACGGTCAAATCCGCCGATTCGGCCGATGTTGGTGGTAAGCCTCGCACCGCAAATGCTTTCAAAAATATCGTAAATGTGCTCGCGCCACTGGAAGAGGTAAAGGAAGCCGGTGGTGGCGCCTGTATCCTGACCAATGATGGTGTTACAGATAATGTGATCAGCTATGCGTGATAATTCCATCACGATCACACGCAGGTAATCCACACGTTTAGGGATCTCTGCCTTAATGAGTTTTTCTACTGTCATGTACCAGCCCATGTTGTTGATGGGGGAAGAACAGTAGTTCATCCTGTCGGTAAGCGGGGTGATCTGTGCGTAGGGTCTGCGTTCCGCCAGCTTTTCAAAAGCCCGGTGAATGTATCCGATGGTTGGCACCGCGTCATGAATGGTTTCGCCATCCATCTTTAACACGTTCTGAAAGATACCGTGCGTAGCGGGATGCGTAGGGCCGAGATTCAGCGTGGTGTACTCTTTCTCCATGCTATCGGCCGGCGGCTTAATATTGTTGTTCTGTTTACTCATGATCTGCTGGCGTGCTTTACAAAATTATCGTCCAAACATTTTATCTTCCTTGTCATCTCTTGTCTGATCTTCGAGCGGGTATTCCTTGCGCATCGGGAAGATATCCATTTCATCCACGTTAAGAATTCTTTTCAGATTCGGATGCCCCGTAAAACGGATCCCGAAAAAATCGTAGGTCTCGCGCTCCATCCAATTAGCGGCCGGCCAAAGATCAGTTGCGGTAGGAACCTCTGGTTTCTGGATATCAAAAAAACTTTTTATCCGCACACGGATGTTCTTCGGCATGTTGTGCAGGTGGTATACAACAGCGAGTTGTTTTTCATCGGCAGTTTGTAAACCTGTCAGATCTGTGAGGAAATGAAAATTGAGGTCCTGGTCTTCTTTAAGAAAACGCAGGATATCGTGTACCTGCGACGTCTTTACTGTAAAAACAGGAAAATCATAAAGCAGTTCGGCCGAATCAACAGCCCCCGGAAACTGTGTGTTAAGGGCATTGCTGATTTTATCTAGGATCTCTGTGTTCATGCTTGTTTATTTGCTAAATTGGATCTTATTCAATGCCGTAACTTTTCATCAGGTCTTTGTACTCTGCAGAATGTCTTCTGCGACCCGATTCGTTTTTCGCAAGTTCCTGGATTTTTAAAATACCGTCAATGATCTGTTCAGGACGCGGAGGACAACCGGGCACGTAAACATCCACCGGAATGATCCTGTCAATACCCTGAAGAACACTGTAAGTGTCAAAAATACCTCCCGAAGAAGCGCAGGC
>CAZFCR010000400.1:0-3579 GCA_964517305.1 uncultured Akkermansia sp. | reverse complement strand
GCCGGTAATGCTGGCGGGTGTTCGTTTTGCGGCCGCTACAAACTGATAATTGATGAGCAGCAGGCGGTAATCGTTGCCTTCAACAAAATTCTCTACGATCACTTCATTCGAAATTTTTTGAGCGAGTTCAAATGCTTTCTGGGCATCTTCGAACGTGTTGATGTTCGTTGTGATACCGCGGCCGTGATTACCGTCGAGTGGTTTTATAACAAGGGGAAATGGTACTTCGTTACCGGCAACCCGCTGAAGCGCATCCTGATCAGAGATGAGTACACCCTTGGGTACCGGAATGTAGGCGGCTTCCAGCAGTTGTTTTGTCTCTTCTTTATTCGCCGCTATTTCAATACCCAGACCCAGTGTTGTTCCGGCAACAGTGGCGCGTAATTTTTTTTGTTTATTGCCATAACCCAGTATCAGCAGCGAATGATGGTTGAGCCGCTTAAATGGAATGCCCCTGTTCTGTGCCTCGGCCACAATGGCCCCTGTACTGGGTCCCAGTTGGGCGCTCCGTTTTATTTCCATCAATGCCGTTACTGTGGCATTCACGTCGGGTATTTCGCCCGACACAATATTTTCCGCAATTGAGATCGCGGCTTCAGCGGCCTGCTTTCCGGCTTCGGGGATCTCGTATTCAAAAATAACCGTATAAATACCCTGCTGTTTACCTGAAATGGTTTTTCCCAAACCGGTGCGCAGACCGGCTAACGATTGTAATTCCAGGGCAATGTGCTGCACCACTGTTCCCATCCATACGCCTTTTTCCACTGTGTTCAGAAATGAATCTGCTCCTGCATTTTTAAAAGATGGAAATGCGCTGATCAGCCGTTGAACAAACCCCTCAATTTTATGCGTGGGTCTTACCTGCAAATCTTCGAGATCAATTTTACACACGATCAGTTGGTGGTGGTGTGATGACCAAAAATTCGGTCCCCGCATCATTTTGAGTTCAATGATTTTCATATTTGGTTGTCGTGACCCGGAATGAGTCCTGCACCAATAAAATCAAAGGCTATGCCCGTGTATTAAGGCAGGTGAAAGCACGAATCACCGGAACGGGAGAAATTTTTTCTACAGGATGTAAAAATCCGGCCATGCCATTGAACCACCAAAAACGTGCAACTGTTATCTTGTCTGGCGGGGGCATGGGTTTTGAGGAGATAAACAAACGAAAAAAAATTGTTATGAAATCAACACTCTGCAAAAGCATGATCTGTTCACTCCTGTTTGCCGGTGCTCTGGCGCTCGTGAACTGTAACAACAGAAATGAAGAAAATACCACAACTACGGGAACTACTGCCACTTCGGCAAGCAGTTCGGCTACGGGCTCTACCGGCAGCACCGGCGGAACAACCAGCACCACCGGCGCTAAAAAACCCGCTTCAGAAACAACAGGGGCCACCGGTTCTACCACTTCTGAACAATAATCACGGCATCTGAAACCCGGGAACTGCTTTCTCTCCCGGGTTTTTTTATATTTGTGCATACTCATGCATTGGATAAGAGCCAAAGAAAAACTGCCTGCCGACCAGGAAGAAGTATTGATCAGATACAGCGGCATTTTTAACCTTGCGGTTTTTCACGAAAAGGAACATTGTTTTTTGCTCAGGGATGGCAAGGTTTGCAGCGCTGGTACTAACAATTTACAGTGGCTGAGACTGAGCGCCCCGTAATCACAGAATCAGGTCCCCTGGTTCAAGGCATTCGTTCCAGTATTGCAGAATTTTTTCAATACGATGGGTCCATCCATCAAGTGAATTGGGTTTTGTAAAAAATCCGTGAACACCCAGTTCATAAGCTTCGGTTAAATCTTCTTTGTGCGCTGAACCGCTGATAAAAATAAAGGGAATGGTCTTTTTGCGCAATTTATCGTTGTTGTTGATCTGAACTCTTAACTCCAGTCCGTCCATCTTTGGCATCTGCAGATCACAGAGAATCAGATATGGATTTTCTTTTGTGTCCAGCAGGTATTTAAAAGCATCTGATCCAGTGGTAAACGTCCTGATCTGATCAGGGTGGATAAGGTTTTCGAGGGCGGTCTTGCACAGGAGCTGGTCTTCCTCGTCGTCGTCGATGATGATAATGGGTCCTTTTTTTGTCATGCTGTCAATGTCTTTTAATTCATGTGCCAGGTGGCCTGAGGAAATATTTCTACTTTGAATCAAAGTTCCATTTTATTGCCTGTGCTCAAAGCTGTTTAATCCACAGCAATTGCCACCCTGCCGAAATAATAGTTCAGGCATGATTTTGTGTAAGTAATTTTAGATTTAAACTGTTTAAACCAAATTTTATGAAAAAAGAAATCTTGTTGGGTATCGGCGTAATCGCCCTCTACCTGGCCGCAAAAGAATACGGGATCAATTCACTTGATGACGTGAAAAAAATGATGTCGCCATATTTAAAAATGCTCGACATGAAACAACTCACCGAGTCAGAAGCCTGATTCTTTTTTGCTCAAAGAACAAAAAGTCAATTCACAACGAATTGACTTTTTTTGTTTTTATCGTTTTCCGCTTATTCTTCAAAACACTGCAGACACACTTCTTTTACGATTTTTTTGATGTCCTTTGAGCTGGCACCTTTGCTGTAGAATCCTGCCGCGCCCAGTTGAAGGGCTTTTTTCTTATCATCGGTACTGCGGCTCGTTGTAATAACGTAGATGGGAATACCGCGGAGAGAAGGCGTGTTTTTTATAGTGGCCAAAACATCAAATCCGTCCATCAGGGGCATGTTAAGATCAAGCAGGATCAGGTCGGGCAAAGCGTCTTTCACATTTTTGTAGGCTTCACGCCGCAACAAATAATCCATCAGCTGCAGGCCGTTGTACATCACATTGATTTCTACCTTTACTTTAGAATCCAGAAAGGCCCTTTTGATGAGCTCCTGATCGTCGATATCATCGTCTACCAGTACTATGCTAAATTTTCCATCCATAATTGAGTCACCCAAAATTACGCATGACCCGAAAATTTTGATCTTAAAAAAATGTTATACTCGTTAAACGGGTCGTTTCTAATGTTGAAACGGCATTTTTGTATGCCGTAAGGGCACCAAAAAAAAACGGCGCCTGAGCGCCGGTTTAATTTAGTTTTTAGAGTGGGCCATCCATTCAATGGCATCGAACTGAGGTCTGCAAACCGAGCCGTCGCTCAGCTTATAACCGTTCTTGTCTTTATCAAAAACAGCGGTGCTCAGATGTCCTTTGATTCGAATCAGAACTTCCTGATTGTTCTGCGGTTGTATGGATTTGGCGTTATTCCAGTTCATGTTTAATTAGAGTAAGGGTGACTGTTTACAACATCGATATTTTTTTTGATCAGCTTGCTGATGTCTTTCATGTAACTCATTTCTTCTCTCGCGCAAAACGAAAGCGCGGTACCGCTGATGCCGGCTCTGCCTGTACGGCCAATGCGGTGAACGTAAGTTTCGGCCTGCTCGGGGATTTCGTAATTGATCACATGACTCAGTTTTTCGATGTCAATACCGCGTGAAGCGATATCAGTGGCCACCAAAACACGGATGCTGCGGTTTTTAAAACCTTTCAGCGCTCTTTCTCTGGCACCCTGCGATTTGTTGCCATGG
>CAZFCR010000399.1:0-3580 GCA_964517305.1 uncultured Akkermansia sp. | reverse complement strand
TAAACTCGCTGTGGGCTTTTTGCTGATGATGAGTAACACTAGCCTAAATGCACAACCCTGGTACGGGCAGGTTTCTTATCCGCACGACTCAACTACATTATCCTCTGCTAAAAGAACTCTTAATAACCAGGGCTACGTGATGGCCGGTTTCAGACCCGTCCGGCAAACGGGGTCAGCATCGCCTGATTTTGTAATTGACAAGGTGGATGGCAATGGTGGCTTTTCAACGCCGGTGGATTTTTCGGTTGAGTATCAGATTTTAAATGACCCACTTTGTTCAAGTTCTCCTGTTTTTGTAAATAATTGCTCTGGTATTTCGATTATTGAAACTAACAATCTTGGAAATGGCGAAGCGTATGCGATTGCTGGTACTTTCAGTACTGGCGTGTTTTTTGCCACACTTGATGCATTTGGAACGCCTATTAACGTATGGAGTTGGAATTTTCCAGGTGTAAATGGCAATCTGCATAAACCCAGCCTCCGGGAATCAGCAAATAGTGGCGACTATTATATCTGCGGTGTTTACCAATTCGATGGTTTTGTTATAAAGGTAAATGGGGTTTCTGGTGCACTTTGGAGTAACATTTATTCAACGCCTCAATTCGAACCAAGGGATCTTATTGAATCACCTTATCATGCCAACGAACTCATTGTTGTGGGCAGGGTTGATGTTACCGGAGGTAGTCCAACTGCAGCCGACGCTTTTTTTATGAGGCTGAATTCGCTAAACGGCACGCATGTGCAATCGGACTACTATAATTTTCTTTCGTGGGATGCTGACGATTGGTTCAGCAGTATAGAATTAGCAACCGGTTCCACTACAAGCCCCGGGGGATATATACTCGGAGGCTGGTCGAACGGCCCGGATGGTCCGCCGTGCGGCTTACCGCCATGCACAACTAAAAATAACAATTCATATCCCCAATGGATGTCCAGAATGGACCAAAATGGGAATCTGGTCTGGAGTACACTTATTCAACCCGCTGCCCGCGATTACACAATTATTACCGGTGCAGAGATTGCAAAGGTATACGAACGTTATAATGCCAATACTAACAGATACGAATATTACGGTGTGGGCGGAAGTTATTTTATGCCTGGTGCAACTGGTGTACCCTATGGTTCCGCAAACCTGGTTGTTTTCAGGTTAGATGAAAATGGCACTACAGGTGCGTTAAGTCCAACTGAGTTTCATTATCCCATGGCCTGGGCACCTTTCGGCGTTTCAAAAGGCCTGTGCGATCTTGCGGGGATAAGTGGTAGTGCGAATAACGATGGTATTCAAGTATTTGGCACGGGATCAGTTGCACAGGAACACATGTTTATTAAAGGATACTATAATGGCGCTTCAGGTTGTCGTGATACTTTGGTTGACATTGACAGTATCGCAGTAGGACCGCAGTTGGTTGGGATTTTTACGCCGACGATAAGCGCTTTACAAGTGTGCAATGGCGTTATGCTAAACACCAATATAGTGGCAACAAGTGTGAATACCTACTGTTGGGCACTAAACGTTGCCAGCGGAAGTAATGCAAAATCCACAACCGGAATCAACCGTGTTTTAGCTCCTGAAGCGGATGAGGTTGTATTTCCTAATCCGGTAAAAGACGAGTTGTTCTTGAAATTACCAAACTTCAACGATTCGGGCATCACGATCACTATTATTAATTCTCTGGGCCAGAAAGTGCACAGTTCTGTTTACGATAGAGGTTCAGACGAAACTCTTCGGCTGGAGATGTCGGCGTTTAACCTTAGCAAGGGACTATACACCGTTATCGCAAGCGATTCGGCTAAAAATCAAACATTTAAATTTATTAAAGACTAATATAATCCGGTCCTTTAGTTTAAACTAAAGGACCGGGTCTTTTTAATTTTTGCAAAACAAACCCCAGTGCCATGAAAATTATAAATACGATCCTTTTTGTTACAATATTCTTTTTACACTCACCCGCCCAAAACCAGGTTAAAAAATGGTATTTCGGAGGGCTTGCAGCACTTGATTTTATGAGTTCCCCCCCGGTTGCTATCAATAATTCCACAATGGGAGCGGCAGAGGGATCTGCTAGTATTGCAGATGAAAATGGAAATATACTTTTTTATACAAACGGCAACTCGGTCAAGAATCAGTTGCATGTTTCAATGGATAACGGCAATAGTCTTTTCGGTAGCACCAGTGCTTCACAGTCATGTTTAATAGCAAAACAGCCAGGATCTACTTCGCTTTATTATATTTTCACAATGGATGATTATAACGATGGTTTGTATTATTCGATTGTGGATATGAGTCTTGCTGCGGGTATGGGATCGGTTACTGTAAAGAACGCCAGCCTGTTACCAATGCCTGTTACCAATGCCGCCGAAAAACTTGCAGCTACCTTTCACTGCAACGGGACGGATGTCTGGATCATCACTCACCCAAGATTTTCCGACAGTTTTTACGCTTTTTTATTAACTTCAGCTGGTATAAATACAGTCCCTGTGGTATCATTAAGCGGCGAGGATACACTCACTAGTTTTGGTTACCTGAAGGTTTCTCCCAACGGCAAACAAATTGTTTATGCCATGAGGGGTGGTGCAAATGGCATCTGCGCTGCACATGATTTTAATAACGCTACCGGTGCTGTCTCATCATCTTCATTACTTTTAACGGGAGTTTCCTATCCTTACGGGTTGGAATATTCTCCTGATGGAACAAAACTATATGCGTCATCCGGATTTTTCCCAAACTCCGGCCCAGCCTATATTTATCAATGGGATCTTTGTGCCGGTAACGAAGCTGCCATAAACGCCTCAAAATACATTGTGTATACAGATGCACCCAACAACAGTGGAGGGGCACTGCAACTAGGAACAGATGGCAAAATTTATAAAGCGAGGTATGGTAAGGACAGTTTAGGCATTATACATAATCCCAACGCTTTAGGTTCAGCCTGCAATTATCAGAACTCGGGCATCAGTCTTAACGGAGGAATAAGTAGATGGGGCCTCCCCAATTTCATCAGCAGTTATTTTAAAGGTCCGCACCCCATGTTTAATTACTCGGTGAGCTGCCAGCAGGTTAATTTTTCGGCGCCTACGCTGGCCGGTTCCTGCGCGGCTACCAGTGAGTCGGTTTTGAGCGCTTACTGGAATTTTGGCGATGCTGGTTCTGCGCAGAATACCGCTACCAATACCTTAAACACAGCGCACCTTTATTCGGCGCCTGGTACTTACACCGCGCAGCTGGTATTAAATTACCCCTGTAAGTCGGATACCCTGAGACAGGTCATTACCATTAGTACCACCGCCCCTGCATTTAGTATTTCGGCCAGTCAGGCTACCATTTGCGCGGGGGAAAACGTGGTGCTGAGCGCGAGCGGCACTTATACTTACAACTGGAGCATTGGCGCTACCGGAAGCTCGGTGTCCATTAACCCGCAACTCAGCAATGTTTACACGGCAACCGCAACAGCCGCCAATGGCTGCACTAGCACACAAACACTTCAGCTGACGGTCAATAAATGTTTGGGTATTTCAGAAGATGCCGGCGTACTTCAAATGGTAAAGATCTTTCCTAATCCTAACAAGGGTCATGTTACCA
>CAZFCR010000398.1:0-3608 GCA_964517305.1 uncultured Akkermansia sp. | reverse complement strand
GCGCCGTCCTGACCGGGCTGCCTTCATCGATCAGAGCCAGTCGCTGAACCTGTTTATCCAGGACGCGAACTTTGCGAAGATGAGCAGCGCGCATTTTTACTCATGGAAAAAAGGTTTAAAAACCGGCATGTATTACCTGCGTACCAAAGCAGCAGCCGATGCCATTAAATTTACAGTAGATCAGAACGCGCTGGCACAACCTACCTTTGTGCTTGGTAACGAAGATCAACTGCTGGTTGACCGCGGACAAGGCCATGTGCTGAGTTTCGAAGAGCAACAGGCCCAGCTGAGCTGCAGCCTCGACAATCCTGAAGGATGCGAAGCCTGCGGATCGTAAGCAGATGAAAATAATAATCAAAAGCCCCTTCGAGAACGGAGGGGCTTTTTAATGATAAAAATACTGAGCAATGAAAACCTACAAAAACCTTTCCGGCAACTCGGGTGTGGTGGCTTATGAAACCGGTCGCAACTTTATAAAAGTAAAATTTGAAGGAGAGAGCGGCATCTATACCTACAACTACGAAAGACCAGGCAGGGTGCTGGTAGAAAAAATGAAAGACCTCGCTTTAAAGGGTCAGGGGCTTTGCACATTCATCACCGAAGAAGTAGGCACCAACTTCGCGTTTAAAAAATAGTTTAAACCGAAACTCGTTTTTCGCGGCGCAGGTATTTTAATAAAGGCCTTTCAACATACGCGTTTACAAACCCGGCAAATAAAAGCAGGTTCACAAGGTAAAACCAGAAGAACCAGTTTTGTTGAACGAAAGGCGCAAACAAAGCCGTGCTGATGATCCAGATGGGATATTGAAAAATAAACAAGCCGTAACTGAGATCGCCGAGCCTGCTCAGCGGTTTGAGCGATAAAACCTGATGCAACAATGATCTGTCGAAATACAAAGCCAGTACCAGTAAACTAAACACCGGCGCGAGCAAACCATTGTGAATGTATTTGAGCACAGGATTAGGAATAAACACCACGTAAATCAAAACCAGGATAGCGGCAACAAACCACAACAGCGGCCGCCGTGTAATGAAAGGCGACACCGCATTGGCCAATATCAGACGGGAAGTGGTCATACCGCAGATAAAAGTTACCAGGTGCCAGAGCGGAAAATCACTGATAAACTCCTCAGTAGCCTTGCTACCGTTCCACACCAGCTCCACAAACACAATGTGCTGTAAACTCTGCAACATCCACAAAAACAAGCTCAGTGCCATCAAACGCCTCACACTTAACTGAAACATCATCTTAAGTAAAAAAGGAAACAAGGCATAAAAAAACAGTTCAACCGATATGGACCAGGCCGGGTAATTTAAATCCAGAACATAACCCGGATACCAGCTCTGCAAGCCTAAAAAATGAAGAATGATCACGAGTCCCTTGGGTCCGGCATTGTTTACGAATACCACCAACGCCAGCGTGATAACAAAAGCCAGCCAGTACATGGGCGCGATGCGGGTAAGTCTTTTCCTGTAAAAATCAGACGCGCGCAAGCCGGCCAGCTGAGGGCCATACACGAGTGTCATTACAAACCCTGAAATAAAAAAGAAAAACGAAACACGGAAGCTGCTGTTGATGATGAGGGTGTGAAGCCAGCCCGAATTAAATGGCGCGTAATGGATGCCGTAATGAAACAGCACCACACCCAGCGCGAGTAAAAAGCGGATAAAATTCAGGGGATGGAAATACATGTTTCCAAAACTAAGGAATATCAGAGAGGCGGTAAAATAAAAATCCCCGGGCCGTTCCTCGCACCCAGGGATCAGGATCAATCGTCATTAATAAATCCTGAAATAAAAATAGTTTAAATAAACACTGCACTTCTGAATATTTGATGAACGGCCAAAATATATCGTTAAAGGCGGGGCAAAAAAAAGGCTCCTGATAAGAGGAGCCCAGTTTGAGATGATGTGCCGCATACAAAAGTCCTAGTGTTAGTAGGTTATCAGTGCGGTTCCGGGATCAACACTCGCGTGAAGGAGCCGGAGATCATTTCTGTCATCAGTATTGAAAAGCGGATGCCAGGTACATAGCCGTCCGAAATCCGTAAAATCCGGAAGTCCGGCGGAGCTATTGTGGAAAAAACCTCTCAAATGCTTATCTTTACAGGGCCATGCGCGTACTCCTCACTACACTGAATTCAAAATACATTCACACCAATCTTGCCATCAGGTTACTGTATGGATTAAACAAAGACAAGTGTGACCTTGCCTGGAAGGAATTCACCATTAAAGAAAATAAAAACGAGGTAGCAGAATTTTGTAAAGATTTTGATGTGGTGGCTTTCAGCTGTTACATCTGGAACATCACTCCGACGCTGGAAGTGATACAACGCATTAAAGAAATAAATCCGGGTGTGCGCATTTTACTCGGTGGCCCGGAGGTGAGTTATGAATACGATAACATCATCCGGCGCGATGACATTGATTACATTATTGCAGGTGAAGGAGAAACAGCCTTTGCTGAATTTATCACATCCTACCCTCACACCGAACGTGTACCCGGCCTTGTATTCAAAAAGAACGGTGACGTGATCGCCAATCCTTCACCTCCGGTGTTCGACCTGAAAGAACTGGCGCCCATCATGCCTTATTCGTTTGATGATCCAGCGGAACTGAACAATAAAGTACTTTACATCGAAACTTCCCGGGGTTGTCCTTACAAATGTGAGTTCTGTCTGGCCAGTCTTGATAACAAGGTGCGTTATCTGCCTGATCAAAGCATCAAAGCCACGCTGCTGCACCTGATGCAGAATGGCAGGGTCATTAAATTCCTTGACAGGACCTTCAACATCAAAAGAGATTTTACGATCGGCATCTTTGAGTTTATTCTCGAACATCACCGGCCGGGAAATGTGTTCCAGTTCGAGATCACGGCAGACATCCTTCATGCGGATATCATTAAATTCATCAACGAAAAAGTGCCCGATGGTTTGTTCAGGTTCGAGATCGGCATTCAGACCGTGAATCAGAAAGCCAACCTGAATGTAAGCCGGAAACAGAACTTTGAAAAAACAAAAGGCATTATCCAACAGCTCGATCATAAGGTGGAAATGCACCTCGACCTCATTGTGGGTCTCGCGCTCGACTACATGGAAGACATCCGCTTCAGCTTTGAGGAAGTGTTTAAACTCTTTGCGCCGGAATTGCAACTCGGTTTTTTAAAATTCCTGAAAGGCACGCCTGTGCGCGACAAACACAACCAGCACGGATTTGTATTTGACCCAGAACCCCCTTACCAGATCATCGAGAGCAATTACCTCAGCAAAGAGCAGCTGGCAGACATTGTGAAACTGGAGCACGCCCTTGAAATATACTGGAATGGCAAAAAAGCCATCAACACTTTAAGATATGTAACCGCCCGTCACAGTATTTTTGATTTCCTGATGGGACTTGGCAAACACTTTGGAACTGTAAGAGATTATCATAAATATTCCCTGAACGATGTGTTCGACATCCTGATGCAGTACGCCGGCACGGCCTTTCCACACGACCAGGTGCTCCGCGAACTGATCGCCATTGATTATTACCTTCACTTCAAAGTAAAACCCCAGATCCTTTTTATGGACGAGGTGGAAAAAACGGCGAAGAACGATCTCATCCAGCGT
>CAZFCR010000397.1:0-3626 GCA_964517305.1 uncultured Akkermansia sp. | reverse complement strand
ACACCGCTTTTTTGGAATATGATCGGACTTGTTGGCGTACCTGTAGTATACAACGAGTAGCCGCCGGCGATAACAGTTTCAGTGTAACCTGCAGCAATATTTACGGTAACGGTGCTAAACGTTCCCTGCTGATTAATATCGGCGATCGCCGCCGCCAAAGATGTGTGAGTTCCCGGAACTGACAGCGTTCCGAACAGCTGGGCATTGAATTTCGATACGAGAAATGCGAATGCAAATAGAAGTAGATATTTTTTCATTGGGTTAATCAATGCCATAAAAATAGTGATTTTAGATACCCGACTAACGCGTTAAACGTCCTCTGAATCCTTCTCTTTGTCCGACGAATTAATTTTTTAACCCGATCAGTTTGTTGTTGAAAAAAAAATAACGCCTGTCCGGCTCTTTTATAACGAAGCTGCGCAGGCCTTTAACCATCGCGAACTCAGCACCATAAGAAACCGATGTGATTGTTGTTTAGCTGGCTGTCGGCTGCGGGATTGAACAACCACAACGCTACTGCTTCAAAAAGTTTACAGAATAATAACCGAATTTTAAAACTGCGGTTTTAGGTTTCTTTAACAATCATAATCAACTCAGCAGCCCGATACAAGATGTTTATTTAATTTTTGAGTAACTGAGATTAAACACAGGTTTCAGATTTGTATTGTGACCTGCAAGTACCACACGCTGAATAAATATGTCCCTCAAAAACAAAGTAGTAACGCCATCCGATTCCGCCACCACCAAACGAAAACCGTTGTTTTTTCTTTCCCCTTTCAGAATGGCCTGTGCATGACGCGCGATATTAAAAACGTACCTGTTGTTCTGCGCATCGTATTTGCCGTCGTACCTGAGATTATCTGTTGCATTCAGCTGATCGTCCGCAAGACTGATACCTCCATTGTCTGCAACGGGCAACAGCGCAAGAGACCGGGGCACCGCATAAGTATTTCCTCCCGTCAACGCATCCACATTCAGAATCACCTCGGCCCTGTTAACAGCTATATTAAACGTGTCACCATAATTGCGCAGAAAAGGAATGTAAACGCGGGCCTGTAATATGCCCATGCCTTTTAAAAAAACATTTTGTGATCCCTGCGTTGAATCTCCTGCCAACTGGCCTTTCAGTGATGGGACAGCAGTGGCCGGATCATATTTAACTGTGTTGAACCTCGCAGTACCTGTTCCGGAAAAGCCAAATTGAAATGTACCCGTTTCAGCAGACTCTTTCTTCTTGTAATGCAGGTACAAACCACTGATGCTGTCCTGCAGATTACACTTATAAATCACGCCTTCTTTTCCATCGGCGCCGGCCCTGATATAAAACCCTTTGTGTTTGCCGATATAATTCGCAAAAGACTGTCCGTTAAGGTCGTTGAGCATGGTCTGGGCATAGGCCGCGTCGAGGGGGATCTTAATAATCGTTCTTTTGTTTACAATAGATTCTGCGACTTCCGTTGCTGATCCAACCAGGGCCGCAGCGTTGTGGAGCCTGTCGTTGTCGGTTGTGTATGCCCTTGACGAACTCAGGGTTGAATCTACCGGATGCACGCTATAAGATAATTTTGCTGATGCATCGCCGTACTTGTTGTCCAGCTGATCGGCAAGGGCCAGAATAATTTCAGCGCCAGTAATATCTGAAGGATCCAGTTTTGGGTCGCTCAGATTTGTATAGATGCTCATGTACAAGCCTATGTCGGTTTTTCCCAACACTGCATCGTTGTGGCTTCCCAGGTATTTTGATGAATTGTTGAAAGATACGGCAGGCTCATGGAGTTGGGTGTGCATGAATACGGGTAATCCGCTCATGACTGAAGTATTTAAACCGTCTTCGGCCGGCTGCACGGATGAGTCGAGAACACGGTGATCTTTTTTACAGGCGGTTGTCAAAGCAACCAGCGCAACTAGAAAATATCTGAGGGTAGATTTCAAAATCACAAAGGTATTAAGCGGCAAAAATAGTTATAATTGACGATCCGGCAGGCTTTTAGTTTTTTTTAGGATCATAAAAAAACCCGCTGTTGAAAGAGCGGGTTCTTAATTTCGTTAAGGCAGGTGTTAACTCAGCACATTGGCTTCCTCTAGCATCTCATCATAAAACTCGTTGAAAGCATCCATATATTCAAGTTCATTTTTGAAACCAAGGAAAGGTTTTCCTGATTTTTTAATGAACTTTTCAATTTCAGGATTGAGTTTTTCTGCGCCCTGGATAATTCCGTCAGCACATTCAATCGATTGTTTGATCATGTTGAGATGACTGGCTTCTTCACTTACGTGTTTCAGGTCTTTTTTAGAGAACCCGTCGAAGGTCAGTTTGTCTATAAATTTTTTATTCAGCGTTTTCGGGAATTCATCTTCATAAAGCGATACCACAATCTTGGTATCAGCAAAAAGTGGATCTTCCTGGTAATATTTTTTAATGTACAAAGGCATCAGTGAGGTAAACCAGCCATGACAATGGATGATATCAGGCTGCCATCCCAGTTTTTTAACCGTTTCGGCAACACCACGTACAAAAAACATGGCTCTTTCGTCGTTGTCGTCAAAATATTTACCAGAGGTTTTGTCGGTCAGCATCGCTTTTCTTCCAAAATACTCTTCGTTATCGATAAAATAAACCTGCATTCTGGCGGTGGGAATACTCGCCACTTTGATGATCAGTGGATGATCTACGTCGTTAATTACCATATTCATTCCCGATAACCTGATCACCTCGTGTAATTGGTGCCGGCGTTCGTTAATGCAGCCATATTTGGGCATGAATGTGCGGATCTCTTTCCCGCGTTCCTGAATTCCCTGCGGAAGTCTTCTGGCAATCTTGCCGATATATGTTTCGTCTAAATACGGTGTAATGTCTTGAGAAACAAAAAGGACCCTGGCTTTCTTCATACAATAATTCTCCTTTTTAATTTGATTATACAAAATTAAGAAAAAATAAACCAATTTTCAAAGTTAATTGTAGCTTTGCGGGCTTGCTGCGTGTTAATTTTCACCAAAATAACTGAATTACAGGGCTTTCTGAGCCAGGCCCGTGCAGCGCAGCAGAGCATCGGTTTTGTGCCCACCATGGGAGCACTTCACGAAGGCCATCTTTCCCTCATCGGCATTTCCAAACAACAGTGTGACCTCACGGTATGCAGCATCTTTGTTAACCCTACTCAGTTCAACGATAAAGCCGACCTGCAGCGTTATCCGAGGATGCCTGAAAAAGACGCCCTGATGCTTGAAGGAGCAGGCTGCAACGCCCTGTTTTTGCCCGCCGTGAATGAAATCTATCCCAACGACGAAACTGCTGAATTTAACTTCGGCACGCTGGGAACCACGCTGGAAGGCCGGTACAGACCCGGGCATTTTAACGGTGTGGCGCAGGTTGTAAAACGTTTGTTTGAGATCGTGGAACCGCACAAGGCTTTTTTTGGAAGGAAAGACCTGCAACAGGTGCTGATTGTAAAAGCCCTTTGCAAACAGGCTGGTTTTAAAACCGAAATTGTGGCCTGTCCTATCCTCCGCGAAACAGATGGCCTGGCCATGAGTTCAAGGAATGCCCTGCTCTCCCCTGAAGAACGCCATACAGCAGGCCTCATCCCAGGCATCATGTCGCAAGCCGTTCAGACCGCACGGGAACA
>CAZFCR010000396.1:0-3637 GCA_964517305.1 uncultured Akkermansia sp. | reverse complement strand
CCCGATTCCTCAGTTTTCCGAGCCCACCTCCGCTTGACAGTATAAAAGATCACGCTGTCTTTATTGAGCTGACAACTCACGTAAACATTTGTCGTGATAAAAAAGACAATTTTTTGTTGGCTCTGTGTGACGATGGCAAGGCGGATTATTTATTAACAGGTGACGAGGACTTGCTTGTTCTTAAAAAATTCAAAAGGACAACTATACTGAAAATCTCTGAGTACCTATCGAGGTAAGGCACAACGGGTAACAACTGCCATCACGCCAGCCGACAGAATATCATCGTAAGCACGCTGTGATTTTTGTGGGCTTCTCACTTTTTATATGTCAGCGTTTTCGTGAAATGTTTTAAATACGCTGGTGACGCCAGAAATTTTGAAATTGGTCGGGTTTGGGAAAGGCCGGCCGTTGCAAGGCCGCAAAAAATAGACGGCAAACCCGATCCGAAGACAATAATTTGGGACCATTTTCGTTACAAAAAAGCAGTTCATTTTTGCCTTTCATGAAACGAAAAATCTTAGGAACATTCTTGATATCAGGATTTGTTCTCTCAATTTTACTTACAGTTCATCTTTTTTCTCCTCGTTTGCCAGACAATGTAAAAAGTAATAATATCCTTAAAATAACCCCGGGCATGACAATGAAACAGGTATTCGATATTCTTGGTCGCCCTTTCGGTATTACTGGTCTTCATGGTATTCACAAAATTGGTTGCACTCACCCAAATCCAATTTTAGATGCGGAAATAGATGGAAACACGGACGTCAAAAATCTGGTTCATGATTTTATTACCAGCAAACAATATTGCTGCGACGGGAATAAGGAAGACATTGAAGGGTTTGATCATATTACGTTAGTTTACACCAAAAGAGGATTCGTAGTTTCTTATCCCATGCTTTGGGTGCACCTTGACACTTCTTTCAGAGTAAGCAATGTTTACGCAAAAGTCTATGAATGCGGACTTTTTGGTGACGATCCAGGTATTTACGGTTGTGGCTGGGCTATGGACTCCATGTATTCAAAACTGGACTATACAAAAACGGAAAAGTTGATGAATAAGGAAAAATTTTATAAATATTTTCAAGCCAGCAATTATTGAGACCGAACGGAGAGAAACTGGCCTATTTTCGGGCGGGAAGTTGTTGCGCTTTTAAAACACCAAATGGAGTCATAAACAGCATGGGCTTGCTTGATCGATATAAAGTGCTGATCGAAGGACGAGGCGACACTTTGAATATGCATATAAACATGTACGATGAAGGCGGTTTAAAAATTCTTGTTGGAATGAGCGCGAAACCAAAATAAAATACGGATGTTCGCAGAGGCTAAGCGTCATTGTTCCTGCCCGGGCCCGGAAATATTTTTTTCGCTATGTTTGTTCTCGTTTACCGTGAGATATCAGTAACCTTAACCATTACGCGCAGCCGGGCGAGAGACGGGTAGGGGATAACCGACAGCAAAGGCCAGGGTTTAACAGATGAACCAAAACCAATAACAATGACAAAATCAGAAATTGCACAGGCGTTCTCACACGGACTATTTGAAAAGTGTATGGACTACTTAACAGACCAAACAACCTGGAATACACCAGGAGAACAATTCCTGACAGGAAGAAAGGAAATTGAACCCTTCTGCAAAAATATCGCGGCTTACTTTAGCAGTGTTACTACAGACTTCAGGCAAATCCATTTGATAGAAAATGAGCGTTGTGTTGCCATCAACGGCACCGCGGAATTTTTCCGTAAAGGAAAAAGAATTTCGTTTGTATCCTCTTGTGATGTTTATGAGTTTGATTCACACAACAATATTGTAAGTATCATTTCTTATTGCATAAAGAATGACCCTAAAAGTACAGATACATTGACAAACTGACCACTTTTTATGTTCAGGCACAAGGGAAAAACGAGGACATTAAAACATAATTTAAATATAGCGTCGTTACTTTCTTTTGTAGCGGGTCTGGTAAATGTTGCTGGATTTTTAGCCATTCAACGCTTAACTACAAATGTGACCGGACACTTTGCTTTTTTTGTTGACGAGATTTTCCAGCTCAATATCTGGCAGGGTTTTATCTACTTCTTATACATTTTTTTCTTCTTCCTGGGTTCATTTGTTTCGAGTCTGCTTGTCGAAATTATTTCCAAAAAGAGTGAGCGATTAATTTATATTATTCCAATAGTTATCGAAAGCATCATTTTACTTTTATTGGCCGTATTCGGACAATTTTTAGTCTTACAAACCGCTGATTTTTTTGCTTGTTCTTTACTTTTTGCAATGGGTTTGCAAAATTCATTGGTAACGACAATTTCCAACGCAACTGTCCGCACGACACATTTGACAGGGCTGTTTACGGACCTGGGAATTGAACTGTCGCAATTGTTTTTTTACAAACAAAAGGACCAGAAAGACAAACTCCGGTCATCAATTAAATTACGCCTGACAATTATTACATTTTTCTTTATTGGCGGGCTTTCAGGAGGCATATTTTATTCGACCTTTAAGCTGCATGTGTTAGCAATTGCTGCGGCAGTTCTGATTATTGGAATAATTTACGATGACGTAAAATTGAAGTTCATGAGGAAAAACAGTAATTTAAAAGACAAGAGGAAAGATCATTTATAACAATGGCCGGTAGGCATTTTGCCAACGTAGTAATTATTTAATTCAGAAACAGGCAATGAAACCATTTAAAATTATATCAGCATTTATATTTTTCGTTTTTACGGGTTCCAATTTCGCAACGACTGTTTCGGATACGACAATCATAAAGTCTCATTTATCAACCATTACGAAGACCGGGCAGTTTCGCACTTACAAAAATATAGACCAACTCAACAAAACCGCAGAATACATCAAATCAGTTTTCAGTCAGTATTCAGACAGTGTTTTTGTTCAGGAGTATTCTGTAGATGGGCAAGTTTATAAAAATGTCATCTGCTCGTTCGGGACGGAGAATAAAAAGAGGGTTATCGTTGGCGCCCACTATGACGTTTGCGGCAATCAGGAAGGAGCAGACGACAACGCGAGTGGGGTGGTAGGACTACTTGAACTTTCCCGACTTTTAAAAGGACAAAAATTAAAACAACGGATTGACCTTGTTGCCTATTCTTTGGAAGAACCACCTTATTTCCGGACCGAATATATGGGAAGTTATGTTCACGCCAAATCCCTTGTTGACAATAAGACTGAAGTTTACGGGATGGTGTCTCTCGAAATGATTGGTTTTTTCTCTGATGAAAGGAAATCACAGTCTTATCCAATTGGAATCCTTTCTCTTTTTTATGGCAACAAGGGAAACTACATTACGCTTGTCAAAAAGTTTGGTGCCGGACAATTTACCAGAAAATTTTGCAGGAAATATAAATCGACAAAAGCTATTAAAACCAAAAAGTTTGCTGCTCCTCCTGCCTTGCCGGGGATTGACTTTTCAGATCACCTGAATTATTGGAAATTCGGCTACAGTGCTTTAATGCTCACGGACACCTCGTTTTTCAGAAATAAAAATTATCACGAAGTAACAGACACCATGGAAACGCTTGACATCAAAAGAATGTCAAAGGTGATAGACGGTGTTTTTAAAAAATTGACTTAGCTATAAGGACAAAAAATTAAAAACATAAACACATAAATATTTAAA
>CAZFCR010000395.1:0-3638 GCA_964517305.1 uncultured Akkermansia sp. | reverse complement strand
CGGATTGGCATTGGCCAGGCGGTCGGTAACCATCTGCCGGCTCACATAATTGTTAACGCCAATGCGCACACCCGCGCGATAAGCGGTCACGGAATCTTTCATGTATTTAAGAATAATGGCATTGCTTCCCGACAAAAAATTAAAACCTTTCAGACGTGCCAGTCTGGTGGCATCCACGCCAATGCTCCAGTCGCCGCGCTCAGGAAGTACGGGCTGTCCGTCTCTTGAATAGATCAGCTGCGCACCCGAATTATAAAAAGAAACTGCAAATAAAATTAAAAGGATTTTTTTCATGATCGATACTTTTTTAAATCTCCGGCGGACCTGTCAGCCGGAATATTTGAAACTAACGCAAATTAATTAAAATTAGTGTGCCTGTAAACATCAGATGGATTTGCCGGCTTTATTCTGAAGCAAAGGCACAAACTTAAAAGCGCCGAGTGTTTTTTTATCAAAATTGGTCTCGCTGTTTTTTTTCAGCCAGATCATTTCCTGCGTTTCGCCTTCACCCAAAGGAATGAGCATGGTACCACCCGGCTTGAGCTGGATGAGGAGATCGTTGGGAATGTAAGGCGCCCCGGCTGTGACGATCACTTTGTCGAAAGGTGCGAACTGGGGTAATCCCTTGTAACCGTCGCCATACACGAGGCGGGCTCCCGGATAACCGATGTAAGGAAGAAACAATTTGGTTTTATCAAAGAGTGTTTTTTGCCTTTCGATGGTGAACACTTTCGCGCCCATTTCTATCAGAACAGCGGTCTGGTAACCGCAGCCGGTACCGATTTCAAGCACCTTATCGCCGGGTTTAATGGCCAGGTGCATGGTTTGAAAAGCCACGGTGTAAGGTTGTGAAATGGTTTGTCCCGCGCCTATGGGCAGCGCTTTGTCGCTGTAAGCGTGATCGAGTAAAGCCGGCCGGGCTGTTGTGGCATCAAAAAAAAGATGCCGAGGCACTTTTTCGATGGCTGAGAGTACTTTTTCATCGTGGATCCCTTTTCCCCGCAACTGC
The DNA here is from genome assembly GCA_964517305.1 of uncultured Akkermansia sp. Classification (GTDB taxonomy): domain Bacteria; phylum Bacteroidota; class Bacteroidia; order B-17B0; family Aurantibacillaceae; genus Aurantibacillus. Next base: position 2,629 of record CAZFCR010000395.1, on the reverse strand, counting down.
TCAACGAGGCGCTTGCGCTTGCCCCTGAACAGGTATTCATCTTCTTTTGAAACGTTGTAAAACACAAGGGTAAATCTATTTTTAATAAACAAACGGTGTTTAAAATTATATTTTAATTACTAACAGCGGCATTTGAAAAGAATTAGTTTTGGTCGATGACTAATAAAATTTCTCTGATCGGACTTGGTTACATAGGCAAGATCCATTTGCGACTGCTTGCCGAAAACCCGAACTGGAGCCTGGCCGGGGTGTACGACATTGACCAGCAACTGACCCGCGAACTGGCTGAAAAATACAATGTAAAAGCTTTTGTTTCTCTCGAAGATGCCATTGAAGCGGCCGATGCACTGGACATTGCAACGCCCAGCAGCACACATTTCCAGATTGCCCGGCAGGCCGTGGTGGCTGGAAAACATGTGTTTATAGAAAAACCTGTGACCTCAGAACTCAAAGACGCCAAAACCCTGCAGAGCCTGATCAACGAAGCTGGCATTGTCTTCCAGGTTGGACATGTAGAACGTTTTAACCCCGCGTTCATCGCAGCCATTCCTTATATCAGCGAGCCTGTTTTTATTGAAGTGCACCGCCTCACCCAGTACAACCCTCGGGGGACAGATGTTTCGGTGGTGCTCGATCTGATGATGCACGACCTGGACCTTGTGGCCAGCATCGTTAATTCTCCCCTTAAAAAAACCGACGTGGCGGGCACCACCCTTGTGAGCGCCACCCCCGATCTGGTAAACGTAAGACTTGAATTTGTGAATGGCTGCGTGGCCAATCTCACCACCAACCGCATGGCCTTTAAGAACACCCGTAAATTCAGGGTCTTCACCAAAAAAAACCTGGTAAACATTAACCTGCTTGATAAAGTCACCGAAGTGGTGCGGATCAGGAATGCCAGCGTCAACGCGCAAAACATGGTGGTTGATCCCGGCAATGGCCTTCCAAAAAAAGAAATCATTTTTGAACACCCTATAATTTTACCAACAAACGCAATAAATGAGGAATTAAACACGTTCCACAATAGCATCATTTCGAACAAGGCTTCGCAGGTGGGAATTGAAGATGCCATCAGGACCCTTGAAATTGCTTTCGCTATCGAAGAAAAATTAAAATTATAATTCGTAGAATTGTGTTTTTAATTATGGCCAGGCATTTTGATTTGTGCAGAACGGTTTATTGCATTGTATGAGATTAATTCTACTTTCTTTTTTACTGGCTTTCCTTTGCACGCTTCATTCCTGTAAGAAATACCAGCCTGCAGAAACGGCGTTTTTTATCAAGGCCGATCCGGTAACCGTGAATGCAAAAGCAGGTCAGGGCAGCGGCAACCACAAGATCACCGACCTGGGGCTTTACGTTAACGGGCAGTTTCAGGGCAGTTATCCCATCAACAGTATTTTACCGGTAGTCAGTAAGGGAGAAACCACCCGCATCAACCTTCTCGCAGGCATAAAAAACAACGGCATTTCCGATACCCGCGTATTCTGGCCCATTTACGACCTGCTCGAAATCGATACCCTTCTTCCCGGCGGCAGCACGCACACCATTCCCATCACCTTTCTTTATAACCCTTCCACAGTCTTTGCCTGGCAGGAAGATTTTAACTCCTCCATTGGTTACACCATTAAAAAATCAACCATCAGCGAAACCTCGTTCAGCATTGCACCAGCCTCCGAGAGTTTTGAAGGCGGTTCTGCCGAAATTGTTCTGAACAACGGCGCGGTGGTAGCGCAGGTTGAATCATCGGAGAGCGGCTATTCACTGCCATCGGGTTCCAGCAATGTTTACCTGGAATTTAATTACAAATCCAATGAAGAATTTGTTGTAGGACTCATTGACGATAACGGGCTAACGCGTCCCGCCATCAATGTAAATCCGCAAGCGCAGTGGAACAAGATCTATGTTCAGTTATCGTTCGCGGTGAACTCGCCCAACGTTGCAAAAAATTATAAAGTTTATTTCAGAATGCTGAAAAAAACCGCGGATACACCGCGTTTGTTCCTCGATAACATTAAACTTGTTTATCTGCGATGAACAGGCGGCGCTATACCATCTATTACCTTATTACCGACTGGTTAGCGGCGATACTGGCGTGGACGATCTTTAACTATTACCGCAAAACACAGATCGATGTTCTGAAAACGGGACAGATACAGGGCGAGATCTTCGATTCACAATATTACATCAGCATTGCCGTGTTGCCTTTGATCTGGGTGCTTGTGTACTATCTTTCCGGTTCGTATAACAATGTGCTGCGTCGCTCACGCATCAATGAGTTTGTACAAACCCTTGCTACATCTATCATTGGTGTAACCGTGTTGTTTTTTGTATTACTGCTTGATGACTCCGTAGTATCGTACCGGCTTTATTACAAACTTTATTTTGTACTCTTCAGCGCGCATTTTCTGCTAACCGCCTCGGGCCGTCTGCTCCTGTCTTCCAATACCAACCGCAGGATCCACCGCCGTGAATTCGGGTTCAACACCATCATCATCGGCAGCAACGAACGCGCCTTAAAAATGTTCAGGGAGATCAGCGCGCTCAAATACGGCATTGGCAATAATTTTATAGGATTCGTTCACATTGAAGGCAAAAACGGTTATTCAGAAGAGCTCCGCAAAGAGGT
>CAZFCR010000394.1:0-3638 GCA_964517305.1 uncultured Akkermansia sp. | reverse complement strand
CACCTGTTCAGTTCCCTTGCGCATAAAATCTTCCTGTGTGCCCGGACCTTTCAGACTCACACGCCTGTAAATAGAAAAAATAGTCCCTACTGATACGTTCACATCAATGTTTGAAGAACCGTCGAGAGGATCGATGGCTACAACATATTTTGCGTTTTTAGAAATTTCATTGTCAATCGGAATGATCTCATCGTTCTCCTCGCTCGCAATGGCGCACACTTCACCGCCCGCCTTAAAAGCAGCAATAAATTGTTCGTTGGCAAATACGTCCAGTTTTTTTACACGTTCACCCTGCACATTGGTTTCACCGGTTTCTCCCAGTATTTCAACGAGTCCGGCTTTGTTCACTTCGCGGTTAACGATTTTGGATGCGATGCCTATATCTCTTAACAAACGCGACAACTCGCCCTTCGCATAAGGAAAATCGCTTTGTTTTTCAATTATAAATTGACCTAAGGTTTTTACGTTCATGGTTTTAAAGTTCGTTTAAATTTTCTACCCAAAAATAGTCAATTAAACGTAAACGGAGGGAATAAAAACGATGTTCAGGAACTGAACGGCTCCTTTAGAAACTCGCGCCAGTCGCTGAGATTAGCGATCACCTGGAGCTGGCGGTAGGCGTAGTGAAATTTATCTTCTTCAGTTTGTGAGTTCAGCACGGTGATGCGGTAACGGTCAAAATTGCCCAGCGCTTCTTTTTCTTCCGCGCTCAGCCTGATACCGCTGAACTCTTTATCACGCAGGTCGTTGAGGCTTGTCACCAATCCGCTTGATTTTTTTACAAGTAACCGCGATAAAAAGTCTGATTTGTTTTCCACGTTATAAATTTATGTTTTAACTGAGATCAACCGGGCACATTTACACTTTTTATACTAACATCATTTTGTTAATTGTGTGTAACTTTGAAAAAGATGACTGTAACCAGGAACAATATCCTCCTCATTCTGCTGGCGCTGGCATTTTCAGAAACAAACGCACAAACCGCGAGACCGGGCTGGCCCGAGATCGGTTGGGCATTGCTGCATCCTGTGGCAGCCATCAAAATAAAGATCATCAGCAAACGTTGTCATCCTTTTTATCATGATCCCGCAATAAAAACACAAGTGGACCAGTACGCTTCCGGGGGTCAACTGGACGCGCTGCGACATGTATTTTACATGGCTGCTTATGCTCAGAAGATAAAAGCCCGCAAGGTGCGGAAACTGGGACGCGCACACGAACGGCACAACTACAGACAGTTTAAACGCGGCAGGCTGGAAGAAAACGAACGGCCTGACAGCCTGGCCTGTGAGATGGATCTGCTGAACAACGCACTTGGAATAAAACTTGGCTCTGAAAATAAAAACCTTGCTTTGCTGCCGCTGCGCGATCTGGTTGTGCTGCAGATCCGGTCGGGAAAAGCCTGGATCTTAAAACGCAATGCAGAGGGCAAATATGTTACCTGCTCAGGCGATGAAATCAGCATGGAAAAGTACACTGACCAATGGACAGTGCCGAAATGCCTGGTTCCTTCAGTCGACCTTAGAACTGCAGCTGATCAAAAGTAAGTTTGCAGTTGAGCCACTCGTTGTCAAAAGCTGCTTTGTATTTTTTATAAAAACCGATGGTCGGTTCATTCCAGGCCAGCACCTGCCACTCGAGACGTTTTACCTTTTGTTCGCGTGCTACCTGTCTCACGGCCTCAAACAACAAACCGCCATAACCCCGGCAACGTTCACTTTCGCGCACCACAATGTCTTCAAGAAAAATACATTTGCCCTTCCAGGTTGAATATTTGTAATAATACAGCGCCATACCAATGACTTCACCTTTTTTCTCCGCCACAAAAAAATCAAACAGCTTGTCTTCACCAAATGCCCAGTTGCGCATTTCCTGCACGGTGACTTCCACCTCGCCGGCTGCTTTTTCGTATACCGCGAGTTCTTTTACAAGATCAAGTGCCGCTTCAATGTCGGCAGAATTTCCTTTTCTGATGTTTACCTGCATTATTTTGAAAATGTTTTTTTTAGTATCACTTTCTGAAGAATACGTTTGATGATCAATCCCGCCAGCATGAGCTCAAAAGACAGATCAGGCTCGGCTGCACCGTATTTTCTGAGCTGGTGTTCAGAAAGATCGACCCTGTAGAGCAGGGTCGGAAGATTAGCGGAATGGTTTCGGTTCAATGGTTCAAGCACTTCAGCAATTTGTGTCCGCAACGTTTCAAAATCCCGTGAAAGGTGATCCACAAAATCCGCCGGCAGTCCTGAACTTTCAAAATCTTTACGGAGTTGCTGCGCGAACAACACAAACAGATCTTCATTCTGCAGTTGCTTGATGGCTTCAGGCTCAAACATCGGGATTGGTATATAATAAACGCTGCACCACTTCACCGCGCGATAAATGCGATGACACAATTTCTTCCACGTCGCTGATTTTTACACCCACATAAAAAATGCCATCCGGATAAATGGCTACGGTGGGACCAAAATCGCAGATGCCAAGACATCCGCTGCGGTTGGCACGCACTTTCAGGTTGACATTGTTATCTTTGAGTTGTTTTTTGAATTCGGCCACAAGCGCCAGGCCATGCGATTCGCCGCAACTGAGTTTTTTTGTATCGCTGCGCTGGTTGGTGCAGACAAAGATGTGGAGATCGTAAACCATGAACTTATTTTTAAATTAACTGTTGAATTACCATGGCAAAGATATTAATTAGCGGGGGAAGTGGCATGATTGGAAGGGCCGTATCGGAATTGCTTTTAAAAGGCGGTCATGAAGTGCGCTGGCTGAGCCGCAGCGAAGGCAACAGCCATGGGATCCGTAAGTTCAGATGGGATCCTGAAAACAACACGATTGATGCGCGGGCTTTTGATGGTGTAAACCATCTCGTTCATTTGGCAGGCGCGGGTATCGCCGATCACCGCTGGACAGCAGCCTACAAAAAACAGATCATTCAGTCAAGGATCAAAAGTGCGGAACTTCTTTTTAATACCATTGTTCGCAACGGACTTAAGATCGATTCTCTGGTTGGCGCCAGCGCGGTGGGCTTTTATGGTGCGGGATCAGGCGGACATGTCTACACTGAAACTGATCCACCCGGTAACGATTTTCTGGCAAAGGTGTGTGTTGAATGGGAAAACAGTTATAAACCTTTTGCGGAAGCAGGCATTCGTGTGGCTGTGATCCGCACCGGCATTGTATTGTCGCAACGCGGTGGTGCGTACAAAAAATTAAAACCCCTTTTCAGCAACGGACTCGGTGCAGTAGTTGGAAACGGCACCCAGGCTTTTCCCTGGATCCACATCCACGATCTGGCAACTTTGTACTGCAAGGCCCTGTTCTCAGAAAACTACAGAGGTGCTTATAATGCGACCGCTGCTGAACAGGTAAACAACCGTGAATTTTCAGCGGCACTTGCAAAGAGTTTTGACAAACCATTGATTTTACCTGCAGTTCCGGCTTTTGTACTAAAACTGGCGCTTGGTGAATTGTCGACTACCCTACTGACCGGTGAAAAGATCAGTAACCAGAAATTACTCGGGAACAATTTTGAATTTAAATTTCCAGGTTTGGCTGCCGCACTAAAAGATCTGGCCTCTTAATAAAGCCATTCCAGCTGTTTCACATCCGCTTCAATGTTAAGACCTGCTTCGTCT
>CAZFCR010000393.1:0-3643 GCA_964517305.1 uncultured Akkermansia sp. | reverse complement strand
ACAAAATCATGGTAGCCATAATCTTCCCCTTCTTTTTCAACCACCGATAAAAAACTCAGATCATCATTGGGCTGTGCGATGTAACCGTCGAGACTGGCCGCGATGTAAACTATTACTTGTCTGTGCATGTTTGTTTTGCTTTTAATAAACGATATACGTTTTCTAAGAATCCCTTGTCTGGCGTGTTCCAGCAACCCGAAACAATTCGTTTCCGAATTTACAAAATCTCCTTTTCAAACCAGGGTTCTAAAACATGAATGATACAAAACGATATTATTCCTGTTCAAAAAACAAACCGCAGATGTTCATTTAACTCATTTCATCCTGAAACACGGCCGATTTCTATCATGGTGCTCCCTAAAACAAACTCAACTGAATATCATTGGCCCTGTAATTAAAATCGTCGCAATTAAAATTAAACTCACGTTTTTTAATGTATTTGCTGCGCGCCAGTTTAAACAGTTGCACAATGCTTTCCGCAATTTTTCCTTCGCCACGCATCCTTACACCTGCCCTGCTGTCGTTTACATTGCCACCATGACATTCACAAATCTGTGACCATACTTTTTCAGCCCGATCGGGATAAGTTTTATACAACCAGTCTTTAAAAATATCACCAATAGCGCCATTCAGCCTCACGATGGTCATGCTGGCGCCCCAGGCTCCTGCTTTTCCGCAGGCTTCCAGTACCTCGGGCACATCGTAACTGGTTAAACCCGGAACAATCGGCGCCACATTCACCCCGCAGGGAATGCCATGACGCGCCAGGGTTTCTATCACACCAATCCGCGTTTTGTAACTCGCAGTCCGCGGCTCCATGAACTGCCGCACTTTTTCATCCATGCCCGTGATTGAAATAGTAACGTACACCAGATTCTGCTGCGCGAGCTGCACCAGGATGTCCAGATCCCTTTTCACAAGCGTGTTTTTTGTAATAATGGACACAGGATGTCTGTATTTTAAACAGGTCTGCAGGATTTTACGCGTCAGCTCCAGATCGCGCTCCACCGGCTGATAACAATCGGTATTACCCGACAGCATAATGGGCGCGGGTTTCCATTTTTTACTGCTGAACTGTTTTTCAAGCAGCTCTATCACATTCTTTTTTACAATGATCTTTCTCTCGAAATCCAGACCGGCACTGTATCCCCAGTATTCATGGGTATTTCTCGCGTAACAATAAATACAGCCGTGCTCACATCCCTGGTAAGGATTCAGCGAATATTCAAAAGGCAGGTCTTCACTCTCCACCTTATTGATGATGGTTTTGGGCCAGGTGTAAATGAGTTCGGTTTTGTGTTCCGTTAAAAAGTCTTCATCCAGCATCTCAGGATGTTCCTGCACATACTGCTGTTTCAGAAAGGAATTGTGTGTATTGATCTGGGCACCACGGCCGCGAAAAAAACTGTCTGTAACGTTCGGTTGCTGTATCACGTTCCGAAGTTACTTCCATACATAGCAAAGACTTGCTACAAATTGTAGTATTATATAATGAAAAGTCCGCACGCTTTGTTTATTGAGCGATGTTTTTTGCGTTTTTGCCGATTAAATAGCCATTTCAGCGGGATGTGTATTTATTTTTTGGTAATATTTAATAAGTTCGTAATTTTGTAATAACAAACATGATGCCTGTTGCTGCAAATACTTTGCCGTGATTTTAATTGTAGACGATCGACCGGAAAACATCCTCCCGCTGAAGAAAATTCTTGAGCTTCACGACTTTAAAACTGACAGTGCTACCTCAGGCGAGGAGGCGCTGAAAAAAATTCTGAAACACACTTATTCACTTATCATACTCGATGTGCAGATGCCCGACATGGATGGTTTTGAGGTGGCCGAAACCATAGCAGGCTTCAGCAAGGTAAAACACACACCCATTCTTTTTCTCTCTGCTGTGAATAAAGAAAAAAAATTCATAGAGAAAGGTTTTGAGAGCGGGGCTGTGGATTACCTTACAAAACCAGTGGATCCGGACATCCTGATCATGAAAGTGCGCACGTTTATCCGCCTGTTTGAACAAACCCAGGAATTGCAGCGCGTTCAGAAATCTCTTGAAAAAGAGATCGAGGAACGCAAAAAAATGCAGGATGCGCTCGCGGAAGTGAACACCTCGCTGGAAGATAAAGTTAACAGCCGCACCAGCGAGTTGCAGGAAAAAAACCAGGAACTCGAAAGCATTAATTTTGAACTGCAGCAGTTTGGCTGGGTGGTATCGCATGATTTAATGGAACCCCTGCGTAAGATCCAAACCTTTAACACCATCATCAGGGATAAATTTCTCCACAACAATCCTGAGGCGACTGATTACATTAACCGCTCCATCAAGGCCTCGCAACGGATGAATTCACTTGTAAGCGACCTGCTGGATTATTCGCGTCTCTCTAAAGAGCAGTTGTTTGAGCCCACAGATTTTAATCACATGATCAGCGAACTGAAAGGCGATCTTGAAAGTCTGATTGAAGAAAAAAACGCGGAGATAGAAGTCTGCGAATTTCCCGTAATAGAAGCCATTCCCGGACAGGTGCGCCTGGTTTTTCAGAACCTGCTTCACAACGCGCTAAAATTTTCAGTTCCCGGACGTCAGCCGAAGATCCGCATTATCTGTGAACGCGTTAAAGAAAAAACTGCCGAGAGCGAAAAAGACGAAAAGGGGCGTTTTCTGAAGGTTTCGGTGCAGGACAATGGCATCGGGTTCGATGAAAAATTCCTCGACCGTATCTTTGTTATTTTCCAGCGGTTGCACAGCCACAAGGAATTTCCGGGCACCGGCATCGGACTGGCCATTGTTCACAAGATCATCAGCAAACACAATGGAATCATTACCGCCAAAAGCCAGGAAGGCAAAGGTTCTACCTTCATCATTGTGCTTCCCATCAAACAAACATGCGTATGAACAAGATCTTTAACAAATTATCATTCGGGGCAAAACTGGGCATCATCGGCGTTGTGCCACTGATCTTTCTGCTCTATGCTTCTTTTCAGTTTCACCGCGAAAAGCTGGAAAGGATCTCGGTGGTTGAAAGTTTCAGTCTGCGCATTGCAGAGACTTATGCACTAACGAAACTGATTGACCGCCTGCAGACCGAAAGGCGCCATTCGCACGCCTATGTACTGAGCGGCCAGTCGAAAGACCAGATGATGCAGGCGCGGCAGGAAAGCGAAGAAGCTTATTCGGAAGTGGAAAAAATGGCGACCCGCAACGTTAAAAATTTTTCCGGCGTCAGTCTTTATGACCAGATGATTTTACTACGCCAGCGCATCGACGCGGACGAAGCAAGCCCGGAGGAAGTGATGGATCTTTCAACAAAAGTGGTGTTGCGCATCAACATCCTCTCTATTATCTCCACTCAGAACATTCCTTATCTCGAAGAACTGAATGCTGACCTGCGCGGACAGCGGCTCTTGTCTCAGTTAGTGACTTACCTTGGCATCCTGCGTGGCACGGTGTATCAGACACTTTACGAAAAAAAAGCTGACGAGCTCGTGATCAATGAACTTAAAAACAATCTGTTGTATTTCCGGTCCATTGAAAAAGAGTTTTTTGAAAAAGTGGCGCCCCAGGACCAGATGGCCTACAAACAGGTTGCGAAAACCAAAAATGTAAATGAAACTTTGGGTATAAAAAATATTTACCACTATAAAA
>CAZFCR010000392.1:2047-3644 GCA_964517305.1 uncultured Akkermansia sp. | reverse complement strand
TCCGGCTGCTCATAACCCATCTCTTCCAGGGACTCGGCGTTGCTATTGACAGAAAGCTGGTTGTCGAGAAAAACGATCTGCTGAAAATCGCGGTAATACACAAGTATCTTTAAAGGATTGCTGACATCCAGGTGCGAGATGCTGCCCAGCCTGAGGTTGCTGTATCGTCCCGCCATTTTGCCATTGGGAAGAAATTTGGTCAGCTCGTCTTCGTTGACGGTATATACATTTCCGAGATGATCGGCCCTGTAAGTTTCACTTTTTATTCTGATCACTACCGGCACGAGGGGATCGCTGTTCTGAAAAGAACAACAAATCACCATACAAAATAATATCAGAAACCTGTTGCGCACCAATCAAACTAATTTACGCATAAAGTTTTTAATAAACTCAAGGGTTTAAACGGATGATCTCTTCAAGGATCTTGCGATCGTTGCTCAGACGCGGCACCTTATACTGGCCGCCCAGTTTACCATTGGCCTTTAACCAGTTGTAAAAGCTACCCGAATTCATTTTCCGGATCTGCGGAAACTGCAATACAAAATTGTTATAACGTTTCGCTTCGTAATCGCTGTTTTGTTTTTTCAGGGCTTCATCCAGAACAGAGCAGAAAAATTCAAAGTTATTGGGCTCGTTTTCAAACTCAATGAGCCATTCGTGCGCGCCTGAATTATCGGACATAAAGACGGGTGCCACAGTATATTCTTTCACCATTGCTTTGGTGCGCTCGCAGGCGGTTTTAACGGCCGCGTCGGTATTGTGCACCATCAGTTCCTCACCAAAAACATTGATGTGTTGTTTGGTGCGCCCGGAAATTTTAAACCGGTGCGGATTGGTGCTGGTGAACTGGATCACATCACCAATCTGGTAACGCCAGAGACCCGCGTTGGTGGTAATGATCATGGCGTAGTCGACACCCACTTTTACTTCTTCAATGTGAAGTGTTTTCGAAAGGCGTCCCGCTGCCTGATCGTGAATATCGATGAACTCGTAAAAAATTCCGTAATCCAGCATCAGCAGCATCTCGTCGCTTACTTTCTGGTCCTGGATACCGAAAAATCCTTCAGAAGCATTGTACAACTGCAGAAAATTGATGTCTTTGTTGCCGATGAGTTTGATGAATTGTTCTTTATAGGGCGCAAAACTAACGCCGCCGTGGAAATAAACTTCCAGATTGGGCCAGACTTCTGAAATTGAATTAACGCCTTTCTTTTCCATGATCCGCTTCAGCAAAACCAGCATCCAGCTGGGAACACCGGCAATACTGGTTACATTTTCGTCCATCATGCTCAGGGCCATTTGTTCAAGCTTGGTTTCCCACTCGCTCATCAGCGCAATGTTTACATCCGGCGCCCTGAAAAACTCGGCCCACATGGGCAGGTTCTGAATAATAATAGCGCTTACATCGCCATGAAAAGAATGGTGGTTACCAAAAACATCCTCCTTGTAACTACCGCCAAGCGCAAGACTTTTACCGGTAAAGATCTGTGTGTCGTCGTTGTTGTTGCAATACAGGGTGATCATGTCGCGGCCCGCGTTGTAGTGGCAGCCATCGAGACTTTCATTACTCACCGGAAGAAACTTGCTTTTATCGGTG
>CAZFCR010000392.1:0-2037 GCA_964517305.1 uncultured Akkermansia sp. | reverse complement strand
CTGTTCTCCCCTGCGGGTTCTTTCTATCAGGGGTTTCAGGCTTTCATAGTCGTTGAGCGGAACGGCCTGTTTAAACTGCTGGTAATTGGTGATACCTTCAAAACCATGCTGCTTGCCATACTCGGTGTTTGCCGCATCCCGCACAAGACTATGCAGCCACTCGTGCTGAACATCGCCTGGATATTTCATGAATAATTCGATCTGATGCATGCGTTTTCGCATGAGCCAGCTTGCAATGGAATTGAGAATGGGCATACAATAGAAGGTTTTGAGTTAAAGGTATTGCTAAATGGCACCTTTGATTCGGGACATCCTCAAATTTCACAAATTTTAAAGGATTATTTTTTGAAAACCTGCAGCAATTTATCGAGTTCAAAGGCATTGAGGCAATGAGCGGCGCTGAGCATGCCTTTTCGGGCGGCACAAACACCATAGTACATATCGTGGTAACCCTCGCGGTGATGTGCGTCGGGATTGATCGAAACAGGAACGCCTTTCTCCAGACAATAAGGAACCCATCGCCAGTCGATATCCAGTCGATAAGGGTGCGCATTTAACTCGATGGCTACCTTGTTTGCTGCACAGGCATCAATGATCTTTTTGTAATCGAGAGGATAACCTTTCCGCGCCAGCAGAAGACGTCCCGACGGGTGTCCAAGAATACTTGTGTAAGGGTTTTCAACGGCTTTTAAGATCCTCGCCGTTGCTTTTTCCTCGCTCATTTTCAGATTCGAGTGAATGGAAGCAACCACAAAGTCAAAAGTTTTTAAGACCTCTTCCGGGTAGTCGAGTGAGCCGTCGCCTAGAATGTCACTCTCTATTCCTTTGAGCACTTTAAAACCATTGTAGGTTTTATTCAGTTCATCTATTTCCTGCTGTTGTTGTAAGACCCTTTCCACAGACAAACCTTGCGCATAAGCCGCAGTTTTAGAGTGATCACAAATTCCCAGGTAAGCGTAACCCAGTTCTTTGCAATAATCGGCCATCTCCTTTAAGGTGTGTACACCGTCGCTGTATGTGGTGTGGTTATGAAGAATGCCCCTCAGATCTTTCATAGTGATCAACTGAGGAATCGCATTTTTTGAAGCCAGATCCACTTCCTGCAGACCTTCCCTCAATTCTGGTTCGATAAACTGAAGCTGAAGGGCCTGGTACACTTCTCTTTCACTCGCAAAAGCAGATGAAGTTAGTTTTGAAAAACCCGCTTTAAGAAGATGTTCCGGCGTGGAAGACAATTCAACAGTCTTGAAATAAAATTCCTCTGGTGAACAGAATTCATAATGAACCGGCAAAGGAAGCTGTTTCTGCAGCTCGGTTGCATTTTCAGGCAAAGGCCCGTCCAGTAAAAGTTCAACCTTGTCAATGATCTCCAGTTTCCGGGCTACCTGGCCTACCACGGCCACCCTCAGCTTACCAGAAACAGAAAGTTGTTCGGCAAGTTTCTGAACCGTTTTTTCAACGGAGGCGTAATGAAATTTATTCTGGTTGGCTATTTTAAATTCAATGCTTTGCTGAACCTGTGCCTGAGTTTTTTCACCAAAACCTTTTAATGTCAGAAGCCGGTTTTCATTACAGGCATATAATAACTCTCCGGTGCTTTCAACGTTGAGTTCCAGCCAGAGCTGACGTACTTTTTTGGGACCAAGACCTTTAACTCCCAGCATTTCAATTACGCCCGGTGGCGTGCGGTCCAGCATGTCTTTCAGTTCAGCGGTGGTGCCGGTGGTCATCAGTTCGAAGATCTTCGCTGAAATACTTTTTCCGATCCCTTCAATGCTTTCGATATCGGCCTTGCTTTTGCCTTCGAAATTATAACGCAGCTTCGAAAGTTTATATGCCGCGGCGGAATAGGCCTTTGTTTTAAATGGATTTTCGTTGTGAAGCTCCATCAGTTTTGCGGTGATGTCGAGCGCGTCAAGTATGTCTTCGCTGTTCATTTTTTAATAAATGCTCTGGCCATCAGCAGATCGTGTGGCGAGGTGATTTTAATATTTTCTTCATTGCCTGTTAAAAAATGCCAGCCATTTTCTGTTCCTG
>CAZFCR010000391.1:0-3647 GCA_964517305.1 uncultured Akkermansia sp. | reverse complement strand
TGTTATATTACCAGTTCTACGATACGCCGGCCGCAGTCGAAACGTACATTAACGGCCACAAAGAACAGATCCAGTGCGTGGTTGGCCATGATTTTACGCCCCTTGGTTATTCACAACGCCCTGTTATTACTGACTTCGCCGACAACGTTGATACGCTTCAATTTTTGTTACATTTATGATGTAATATGTCAAACTTTTTCAAGTTTACAATCCCCTTGTTGTTGTCGTTGCAAACGCTGGCGCAGGTGCCTACGGGCACAATCAACGCGCTTACCCAGGTTTTTTGTACTGATGTGCCGCTCCGGTTCACAGCAAAAACCGATAACAATCCCGAGAAGATAGAATGGTCTGTTTTTCCTGCCACAGCTACACTGATGCCTGCCGCATCGGATACAGCTTTCAATTTCTCCGTTGGCAGACCAGGCTCTTATACCATCACACTCGCAGTATCTTCCGGCTCACTCAGCTCCTCATCCACTAAAAAGATCATCGTGACAAAAAGTGCCGTGGCTGCATTTAACGCCAGTTTTACGGCTACCGGTTATCCAACCGACCTTGTGCTTACCAACTATTCGAGCGACAGCCCGCTCCGTTACTGGATCTTCAGTGATCTGGCTGATTCAGACACTTCTTTCAGTACCACACGAACTTATAACCTCCCGGGAAGTTACACAGTATCCCTTCTGGCCATTGGTAAAAACGGCTGCGACAACGTAAGTACTTACAGTTTCAGGATCGCCGATTCATCTGGCATTACACTTCCCAATGTGTTTTCACCCAATGGCGACAACATCAATGATGTATACCGGCCTATTTCCATCGGACTTTCATCGCTGTATGCGCGTGTGTTTAACCGTCAGGGGGTGCTCATGCACGAATGGAACCGCGTGAACGGTTCATGGGACGGCCGCACCGGCGCCGGTGAAGCCTGTCCTCCCGATGTCTATTTTGTAGTGGTTGAAGCCAAGGGATTCGACGGTCGCGAATACAAACTTAAACAGTACATCACTTTAGTACGCTGATATTCTCGAACTCCAAAACATATCGTTCAGTTACCCGGGGCAGCAGAATTTTAAAGGCCTCCGCAACATCTCGCTCAGTGTAAAACAAGGAGAGATCCTGGCAATGGTTGGTAAGAGCGGCAGTGGCAAAACCACACTTCTCAAATGTATCTATGGATTGGAAGACCTTGCCGGCGGACAGATTTTTTTTAAGGGAGAACCTGTACTCGGACCGGCTTATCATCTTGTTCCCGGTCACCCGCAAATGAGCCTGGTGAGCCAGGAATACCATGTACTGGAAAATCACACCATCGCGGAAAATATATACGACAAACTCCCCGGATTCACTACTGAAGAAAAAGAAAAACGGGCGTCAAGGCTGCTGAAATTACTGGAACTGAATCTGCTCAGAAACACACGCGCCAAACACCTTTCCAGCGGACAGAAACAACGCGTGGCCATCGCCCGCGCCCTGGCCATTATTCCTGAACTTTTATTGCTGGATGAACCCTTCAGTAACCTTGATAAACTACTGAGCGAAAAACTGTTTTCCTTTGTTTTGAAGGAAGTGAAAAAAAATAGCAGCTCTCTCATCCTGATTACGCATCTGGCTGAAGAAGCCCTGAAATTCGCAGATACCATCTGTGTGGTGGATGAAGGAAAAATTCTTCAGACCGGTCCTAAATGGGAAGTTTATTATCGGCCTGGCAATACACGACTGGCCGGACTTTTAGGAGGGTTTAACCTTGTGAAAAAAGAAGATCTTCTCGGCGCGAGTCCCCATAAAAAGATAAACAAAGTCTTGCTCAGACCTGATCAGTTCATTCAGGCCCCGGCGGATAAAGCCGATATGCAGGTCACTGTAACGCAATGTACCTTTAACGGCAAGTGTTTTGAGATTTTGTCGCAAAACAAAAACGGCAACCAGTTTCTGGTGTACACCCACAAACCGCTCGCCGTTGATAAGAGCTTTTATTTTAAGATCAGAATTTAGCGCGAAGGCCTTGGTCTGTTGAATTTTCTGGGACCCGAACCTTTTTTTGCGGATGGCCTTCTGGTATCTTTTTTATTATTCGCTTCAGGATCATATTCAGGACCTTTTCCTAATTCGTCAGGCAATGGCATTTTCGGCACTTCAATGCCCATCAACGCTTCAATGCGCGCAAATTTTCCCTGGTCGCGCTGATTGATAAATGTGATGGCCACACCCGCTTTGGAAGCCCTTGCCGTTCTTCCTATCCTGTGGATATAATCTTCCGGATCACCAGGCGCGTCATAATTAACCACAAGGCTGATCCCATCCACATCAATACCACGTGAAAGAATATCAGTGCCTATTAATATATGCAACCTGCGTCCCTTAAACTCTCGCATGATCTCTTCTCGCTCAGCCTGTTCAAGATCTGAGTGAAATGCCCTGATGGAACGGTCGATGATCTTGATCTCCTTTTCCATCTTTTTTACATTTTCTTTGGTAGATGAAAAAATGATCACCGATTGATAATCATCGTTCTTAAGAATATGTTTTAATAATGCGTCTTTCTGGTTATCGTAAACCACATAAGCCTGCTGAACGATCCCGGCCGCAGGTTTACTGATGGCAATGTTCACCTGTTCTGCGTTGTTGGTGATCTGGTTGGCCAGCATCCTGATCTTTGGCGGCATGGTGGCCGAGAACATGATCGTCTGGCGTTTTTTTGGAAGGTAATTGATGATGGTTTTGATGTCATCAAAAAATCCCATGTCAAGCATCCTGTCTGCTTCATCCAGCACAAGGTGCTGCAGGTGTTCAAAATTAATGTCCCCTGATTGCAGCAGGGCTATGAGCCGCCCGGGAGTGGCGCAGATAATGTCTACCCCTTCACGCAGTGCGTGTTTTTGTTTTTCCCAGGTAATACCGTCGTTTCCTCCGTAAATGGCGATTGAACCAACCGAACAGAAATAACCCATGCCATCGATCTGCTGATCGATCTGGAGCACGAGTTCGCGTGTGGGCGCGATGATCAGTGTGTTCAGATGCCTTGTGGGCGCTTTCAGAATATGATCGATCACAGGTAAAAGATAAGCTGCTGTTTTACCGGTGCCGGTCTGCGCGCAGGCAATCAGGTCTTTATGTTCCTGCAGAACCGGAATGGCCTGTTCCTGAATGGGTGTGGGTTGTTTGTATCCCATGGAGTATAAACCCTCCATGAGCATGGGGTCAAATTTAAAATCTTCGAAAGTCAATGGAAAAAGATAATGAGATTAATATTATTATGAACTAAAATTCTCATAAAGATAAGAAGATTAACCACATTCCCCTAAAACATATCCTTTGGCAGCTGATCCTCTCCGGGCTGGTAATGTTCGCGGGTATTCACCGGTTTTTGCCTTTTTTTACGATGCATCCGCATTTGCAGCACATCTACCAGGAAGGCAAAAGCCATACTGAAATAAATATAACCTTTCGGGATTTCAAGACCCATTCCTTCGCTTACAAGAGCGAACCCGATGATGAGAAGAAAACAAAGCGCCAGCATTTTAAAGGCGGGATGTTTGTTCACAAAACTGCTGATAGGTTCCGCTGCGAACATCATGATCACAACCGATACGATCACCGCCACGTACATTACCCATACTTCACGCACAATACCAATGGCAGTAATG
>CAZFCR010000390.1:1054-3655 GCA_964517305.1 uncultured Akkermansia sp. | reverse complement strand
TTCCTCAGCCCAGATCGCTTCAGGCTTCCAGAACACAATCAAAGCCTTCGCGATGGACGCGGTGGGTTAGCATCCCGGCTTCCTGAAACGGCATGCAGAAGCCCATCGATCAATTACATAAAGCGGTTATTGCTGATAAAAAACACAGATTATCTTATTTCTGCCTCACGTATAAATGTCCGAAACAATCGTAACACTCATCTCTCAGGAGAAGCGTATCCGGTCCCTGGAACACGATTGACTGAGTCACCATGAGTGTACTGGTTTTTCGCAAACCTTTGTCTTTATAAGTGATCAGCGCGCCGGGTTCTGTTGAAAAAATGGTAGGTCCTTCAGATAAACTGAATTCCATTTTATTCCTGCGTTGACCATCATCTGCTACACAGATACCGTTTTTTCTGAATTCAAGGGTTTTGTTTTTTCCGTCTTCGGCTGTTTGTGTGGTGCCTGCAAATCCTCCGGATGAGCTCACCCAGCGCCAGGTACCAAACAGCTGATCGAATTTGCTGTTGAGAACATGAATGTCTTTTCGGCAGCTGCTCATGGAAACGAGCAGCATCAGCAATACACCAATTGTTTTTGTTGAATTCAACATCGTGTTTTTACTTTAAACCGGATTTGTCAGAATGAATTTACAAAATATATCGGGTAACAGAATTTTTAAGAGAGAGATTGACGCATCAGGTACAAATCAAAACCTTTGGCCCAATAGTCTTTGTTGATTTCTTCTAGAAAAAAACCGTTCTTTTCATAGAAACCATAAGCGGTCTGGGAAGTGCGCACGATCAGGGTATTGATCTGCTTCATTTGCCGGACCAGGTTAATTCTGTATTGCAGGAGTTGTGTTCCTGCGCCTTTTCCCTGAAATTCCGGGTGCACCATGTCCCATGAAATTCTCGCGGTATGTGCATCCTGATCGAAGTTAATTCCGCCGCAGGCGATGATCTGGTTTTCTTCTTCAAGAACAAAATACAATTCTGTCTCGTGCTGAAGATAAAAAATAAAATCAGGTTCTTCCTCCTTTGCAAAGCTGGCGGGCGTGTTGGCCCTGAGCATGTCGATAAGATGCGGCTGGTCACTCGGTTGATACGGTCTGATCTTCATCCGGGCGCAAGATAATTATTAATCCGCAACATCATCCGGCATGATCTCATCTCAAAATCAGAAACTGTATTTCAGATCACCATTCAGATAAATTAATTCAAGTACGGTCTGCATAAATTTCAGTCTGTATTCGGCCAGTTTCAGTTCCGCTTCCAGCCATTTGTTTTCGCGGGTGTTCAGTAAGAACAAGGAACTTTCGCCGATGCTGAACTTCAGCTGTTCACCTTCAAGCATTTGTTTGCTGAACCTGGCGTTTTTTCCGGCATTGATCAGCTGCCGGGAAATCAGGTCCAGATTCTGTTTTAAGGCATTGCGTTTAAAAACAAGTTCATTGTTTTTGTTTTTTGTTTCCAGTTCATTATTGTTGGCGCTGAGTTTCGCCATTTTATATGCATTGTTTGGATTCCGGAACAGCAGAGGAAAAGCCAGCTCAAAACCCCATTTGTAATTGTTATTGCTGAAGATGGCCGGGCCGTCGGCCGCGTCTGGATTCAGCATGTTATAATTGATGTTCAGTACAGGTTTGATCAGCTCGCGCCTGTACCTGCTTTCAATGTTCAATACGCGGGTCATGGCTTCGTATTTACGGATCACGGGATTAGCGGCGGTTTCGGTGTAAACGGTTCTCCCAAGCAGGTCTTTTATTCCGGTAAAAACACTTTCAAGACTGTCAGCAGGAATGCTCACCTGTTGCAGGTCCAGTGGTTTGTTTTCGCGCCAGAGAAATTGGGACAGCTGGTTATTGCTTTTCTGAAACTGCATCTGAGTTTCCTGGAGTTCGAGCAAACGGGTCTGGTACAAGATACCCGCTTCCACGGTGTCGAGCGCCGGCCGCTCACCAATGGTTGCCAGCTGCTGTACGGCATTCAGCCGCTGACGGGCAAGGTCAAGAAAATAAGTATTGAGGCTCAGAGAACGTGCCTGGTACAGCCATTCAAAATAGGAACTGGAAGCATGGAAGAGCAGTTCGTTGAGTTGCTGACTGCGATCGGCGTCGTAATAGTCAAGGTATTCGCGGGCTTTAAGGGTCTCCGCCCTTCGTTTATCAATGGCGAGTCCCTGCAACACCGCAACTTCCACACCCAGAAAAGGAAGTCCTTGTACCGGTGTGCTGTTCTCAGGATTGAGATAAGGGCCCGTTCCGTAATCGTAACCTAGTTTAAGATACTGCGATGTAAAGATGGGTTGTTTGATGTCGCCCGAAAAAAAAGAATAATAATCGGTTTGATTGTAATATTTCTGGCGGTAGCTGCCATTGAGCACCGGATCGTAATTGCCCCTGGCCGCGCGCAGTTGCAGGTCGCCGTATCTTTTGCTGTTGGCTGCTCTCGCCGAGAGCGGGTGGTTTTCTAAAACCTGCTGTATAAAATTGTTGTACACCAGACTGTCGGCATTCTGCGCCGGCAGTTTGATGCTCATGTAAAGCAAAAAAAGACTTATAAAAAAAGTAATGCTGTTTTTCATTCCTCGGTTTTTTTGCCGTTGCGCACATAAAAT
>CAZFCR010000390.1:0-1040 GCA_964517305.1 uncultured Akkermansia sp. | reverse complement strand
CGCCAGAGTTCATAAACAACCGGCACATTGCTGAGCAAGGCCATTCCTTTTACACCGCCGCCGATCTGAATGGCTTCAGGCCATTTCTCGCCATTGTTTCTTGCCAGCACCCTGAATTTGCCATTGGCCGAAACCACCTTATCATACGCCACAATCTCGGCCTGGTAAGTGCCATAACTCATGCCGGGCCATCCCGAGAATACAAAAGCAGGCCACCCGTCGAACTGAAGCTGAACGGTTTGTCCTTTCTGCACGAGCGGCAGATCAAGAGGTTCAACATACAATTCAACAGCCTGTTCGTTTTGCGAAGGCACGATCACACAAAGGGGCGCACCTTCTTTAATGATCTCGCCCAAACCCTGTACGTGTGTTTTGGCAATGTAACCATCCTGCGGTGCAAGTACGTAATAAAACGTCTGACGCAGGCTGTAGTTCGCCAGCTGATTCTGTAATTTGGTGAGGGCACCTTCGCCATCGTAAAGCAATGATAAAGCTGAAAATTTATCAGACTCCGCCTTCATCAGTTTTTCCTGGTATTCCTGTTGTACGGCATTGAGTTCGATCTCTGCGTTGAGCAACTCATTTTTTGCGGCAAGGAATTTATTGTCAGCTATAGTTTTTTTTGCAAGCGCTTCCTGCACTTTTACACGGCGGCTCTCGAGGTCGGTCTGACTGATCACCCCTTTGGTAACGAGCTCTTCGTAGCGAAGCAACTGGTTCTGAGCCACCAGGTAGTTGTTGCCGGAAGTGATGGCATCGGTGCTGTCGGCAGTCACTTTCATTTTTGCCTGCGCGAGTTTGTTGCGGGTCTGCTGCATTTTAAGATACAGCGTGCGGTTCAACGCATCAATCTGCGAATTCACGGCGTTTACTTTCTGTTCATACGATTCAAGGCTGGTTTCTTTTGCGGCGATAATGTCTTCTGTACGGCGGATGAGTTGCGGATCGACATAGTCTTCTTTTATTTCGGAGATAAACGCGATGGTATCATTTTTCCTCACAAAATCGCCTTCCTGGATGTGCCATTTTTCAATACGTCC
>CAZFCR010000389.1:0-3660 GCA_964517305.1 uncultured Akkermansia sp. | reverse complement strand
AGACCTGCAATTGTATACCGGTCGCGAAGGAAAATTCCTGAATGGTTTCGAAATATGTGAGATCGTGGCTTCGAATTATCCGGAGATCAAGCTGATAGCACACACCATGTATGATACAGTGGAAAGCGTGAACAAGTTTTTTAAAAGCGGGGGATTGGGTTTTGTTTCTAAAAAGTCCGGACACGCTGAACTGGTGGAAGCCATCCAGCATGTGAGCCAGAACAAACGTTACATCTGTCACGAGATCATCAAAAAGGCTAAAAACGCCGAGGATTTTGTAAACCTGGACGATGGAAACCTGAAAGCCATCAACGAAATATTTACAAAAACCGAAAAGGGAATACTTGAGAAAATATCTAAGGGTTATTCCACCAAACAAATAGCGCAACAACTGGAAATATCGGAAAAAACGGTTGAGACACACCGGAAGCACCTTTTCGACAAAGCCGGCGTGAAAAACGTGGCCGAACTGATCGCTTTCGCTTATGTTCGCCGGATCTTCCTGGACTAAATGATCAATCGTGCCGACTATAACTTTATTGTAAAATACGGGGATCTCACGCCTGACGGTGTGGCCGTGTACGATCTGAACTCTCGCACTTTTGTTTACCTTAACCGTTTTATCAAACAGATTTTTGGTGAAGAAAGCAGCAGTTTCCTGCATCAGCCGGAAAGCATTCTGAGCATTGTTCACCCGGATGATCTTGCTTTTGTTGATAACCGCTACCGCGAATTGCTTAGCATTGGCTGTATCGCTCCGAGCGAATTCCGCATCGTTACCAAAGAAGGTCAAAAACATGTGAGTGCCGAAGTGTTATGGCTGGAAGAGAGCTACACATTTGCCATTTTTGTGCGGGATGTATCTGTTCTCAGGCAGAATGAAGACTATGTTCACAAGGTTTCGGCACAGAAAGACGCACTCCTTGATACCCTCATTCACAACCTGAGTGGCCCGCTTTACATGTCGCGGGATGCGCTCACCATGGTGTCTTCGGGTAAAAATGAAAAAATGCCGGAGATCAACAAATTACTCGAACTTATACAGGGAAGCACCGAACAATGTATTGACATTATCAACGAATATCTTGAGGAAGAACACGTGGAATCTGCGCGCACACTCGTGCGGAAAACCAGGTTTGATGTGGAGGAGAAGATCAACATCTGCCTTCAGATGCTGAAGGAAATGTATCCCGGTAAAAAATTCATAGTCAGTTCCCGGCTTGAAAACCGCAACATCAGCAGCGATCCGGTTAAATTTCTTCAGGTGATCAACAACATCCTGTCCAATTCGGTAAAGTACACCGGCGACGCTACTGAAATTCACACTGAACTCATCCAGCACAAAGAACACATCGAAATTGTGATCAGTGATAACGGCACCGGGATCCCGGGCGCATTAAAAGACCGCATTTTCAAAGAACGGGTCCTCGGTTCTCCGGGTTTAAAAGGAGAAAAAAGCAACGGAATGGGCCTGTTGATCGTTAAACGCCTCGTTTCATTAATGGGCGGCGACATCTGGTACGAAAGTGTGGAAGAAGAAGGTACAAAGATATTTCTTAAACTGCCGATCGAATAAAAAATTGCAGAAAAAATTCCACATTTTTTAATTGTGGTCAATTCATCATTTTAGTAAATTGCTATAAATTGTAGCTATAATTTGCTATTATTTATGGTAGTTTTATAATATGGAAGAAAAGATCAGCCTGCTTTTGGAGCGATTAAACCAAACTCATTTCAAACATCCCGAGGGGCCCCGGTATGCTTACCTGGTGTTGATCAGTATACAGCGTGAAATGATGGAACTAAGTCTTGAATTTTTCAGAGATAAAAATTTTTGCCTTCAGATTGCAGCCGCCTCCTCTTTACTCAACGCCCTGCTTTGTGAAAATTTTTCGGACTATGAGGAAAAGGTGTTCCGGGAAAAGTACCATGAAACGCAAAAAATTCTGCTCTTATTGGTGGAAGAGTTTGAGGAGACCTCCGGCGATGCTGCCGCGTGAAGTTTCAGACATCTTGTTCTTCTTCAAAAAGTTGTTGTGAGAAGCTGAGTGTTTCTTCCACTTTTTCTGTGCACACTGTAATAAAAGCGCCGGGTTTTGCATTCCTCACGGCGTGGTCAATGGCGTCTGTTTCTTTGCTGATGACACTTAGAGGCAGATCGGGTTTTACCTGTCTCACTCCGCGGCTCAGAAATTCCGTCATCTCTTCCGCGGTTCTCCCTCTCAGATCTTCATCATGCCGGATGATGATCTCATCAAAAATTTCTGCTGAGATCTGTCCCATTTCTATCAGGTCTTCGTCACGCCGGTCACCTGCTGCACCAACAATGCCAATTTTAACAGAGGCTTCTGTCTTGTCCAGGAACTTTTTCAGCATTTGCATGCCATCCGGATTGTGCGCGTAATCTACCATCAGCTTCACGTCGCCGAAATCAAAAATGTTCATCCTGCCCGGTGTGAGTTCAGGCGAGGGAATAAAAGAATAAAGCGCCTCCCGGATGGCTTCATGGTTAAACCCCGAGAGTACTCCTGCAAGGCTTGCAGGCAGCAGGTTCCTGATCATCGCCTCAGCTCTTCCATCCATGGTGATCGGAAAATCCCTGATTTTTCCGATGCGGGTTTTCCATTTGCCCTGACAGATGGTGAGGTACTCATCCTCTCTTATCGCTGCCCAGCCGCCATCGGCACAGTGTTTTTTAATGCGGTCATTTTCGCTGTCCACACTAAAAAGCGCAATACGGCAGTCAAGGTGGTTTTGCATGTCGTAAACAAGATCATCATCGGCGTTCAGAATGGCAAATCCGTTTTTGTGTGTGCTCTGGGGTACTATCATTTTTACACGCGCCATGTCTTCAAGCGTATCAATGTCTTTTAAGCCCAGGTGATCGGCGCTCACATTGGTCACTATGCTGATATCGGATTGCGTGAAGGCGAGTCCCGACCGGAGTAGTCCGCCGCGTGCGCATTCGAGCACCGCAAAATCAATGGTTGGATCAAACAGCACGGTTTCGCAGCTGTGGGGACCTGTGCAATCCCCTGAATGTATGTTGTTGCCGTTGATGTAAATGCCGTCGGTGGTGGTGTAACCCACTTTTTTATTGCCTGCGAAGCGCGCAAGGTGCGCAATGAACCGGGTAGTGGTGGTTTTACCATTGGTTCCTGTTACCGCTACTATCGGAATACGGCCATTGCTCTTATCAGGAAAGAGCATCTCAATTACCGGTTTTGCAATGTTGCGGGGGAGCCCTTTTTCCGGTTCAAGATGCATGCGCAGACCGGGCCCGGCATTCACCTCTACCACCGCACCATTCTGCGCATTCAGCGGAACGCTGAGGTCTTTCGCAAGTACATCAATGCCGCAAATGTCAAGTCCCACGAGTTTTGCAACACGTTCGGCCATAAAAATATTGTCAGGATGAACCAGGTCAGTCACGTCTTCAGCCGAACCACCCGTGCTCATGTTGGCCGTGTGTTTTAAAAACAATGTTTCATTTTCCGGCAAAATACTTTCGGTATGGAGTCCTTTTGCTGAAAGGATACTCAGGGTGGTTTCATCGGCCACAATCCGGGTCATGCTGTTGTCATGTCCTTCGCCCCGCCGCGGATCCTGGTTAGCCAGATCAATGAGTTCAGAGATGGTGGAGGTTCCGTTGCCGGTAAT
>CAZFCR010000388.1:0-3662 GCA_964517305.1 uncultured Akkermansia sp. | reverse complement strand
CACCGCTTTGGCTCTGTTGCGTGACAGACGATAATCGTCAGTATCATAATCGTAACCATCTTCAGGACCAGGTGAGCAACAGATATGTCCCTGGATCTCAATCTTCAGATCCGAATTTTCTCTCATTGTTTTTAAAAGGTTTTTCAGAACAGGTACAGATTCAAATTTCACCACATGCCTGCCCGGCACAAAGGTGAGTCCCTCAAGCGCCATGGACTCACCTTTTTCAAGCGTTTCAAGCGTTTTTGGACCTTCGTCCACCGGCTGTTCAGCGGCAGTGTCTTTTGGTTCAGTCAGCCTTACAGGTCTTGTGTCTGGCACGCGGCCCGATCCCCGGATCTCATAAATAAGATCAACCCGCCTGTTTTTTAATTCTCCTTCTGCCGAACCATTATCGCTCGAATATTTTTCTCCTCTGCCCTCGCAGGCCATGATGGTCATCTGCGGCTCAGAGCTGTTTTTAAGTAAACGGGCTTTCACACCATCGGCCCGTTTCTGCGACAATTGCTGGTTATACTCATCGTGGTGCAGAAAATCAGCATAACCGTAAATCCAGACATTGTAAACCGCTGCGCTGAGGCGGGATGTCAATGAATCAATTTTTTTTGAATGAGCCCGGCTAAGGGACTCATTGATGCCGAAATAAAGCCGGAGTGTATCCCGCTGGGCGTTTGTTCTGAGCGTGAACAGGCTCAATCCGCTTAAAACAACAACAATAGTAATTTTATTCATTTAATTCTTTTTTGGTTCGCCCGGCACTGCTCAGGTAAGCGGTGTTGCAGCTGGTCTGTCTTTTCTTTTAAAGATCAGCGCGCTCACCAGGGAAAGAAGCAGGCCAATGGGCAGAACTTCGATGTATGTGAGTATAATGACAAAAATGGGATTTTGGTACAATCTTTTATATTCATCCACCTGCTCCCTGGTTTTAATGAGGTCTTTCCCCGATGCAGCAGCATCGCGCATCATGTAATCCCCGTATTTATCCATAAAATCGGGAATAAAAATATAATATTCCACCAGCCAGGCCAGCACATACATGGAGGAAGCCAGCAAACTGATATACAGGCCAATCCGGAAAGCCTTTCCAAACGATATAGTGCCGCCAAGGTGGCGGTCCCGGTATTGTCTGGTTCCAACAAATATAAAAGAGAAGGCCAGCAGCATGGAGGCGTAGCCCAGCAGCATGTTGCCTTCAAAATTGGTGTTATTGTAACACAGCATGGTGGAAACAACCATCACCGTTGTTAAAATTAAACCGGCGATAAAGCCGAAAGTAAGTGTGATCTTTTTCATGATTTTTTTAGGCGAATTTGAAAATAACGGCCCTTTAATCAATCATCCTTTCGGGTGAAATTGAGTTTTTAACCCGATTTCACACCAAAGTAGGTTAAACTTCTGGCTCTGTTTTGTTCAAATTGCTTCTGCTGCGGCTGTAAAGAAAATAAACCAGTATCCCGAAAGATCCCCAGATGATAAAAAATACCCATGTAGATGGCCTTACCTGTGTCATCAGGAACAAGTTAAATAATACGCCCAACGTACCGATCACATAAACTGCCGGTGTGCGATAAGGTCGTTCGAGTTCCGGTTTTTTATACCTGAGAATCATCACCGCCACACATACCATGGCAAAAGCAAGCAGGGTTCCCATGCTGCACATTTCTGAGATCTTGTCAATGGGAGTTAAAGCAGCCACAATTGAAATAACAGCGCCAACCAGGATGGTGCTTTTGTAAGGTGTTTTAAATTTAGGGTGAAGCGTAGCAAAAAGGCTGCGCGGCAACAGACCGTCTTTGGCCATGCCAAGAAAAATACGGGTTTGTCCCAGCATCATCACCAGCATCACAGAGGTAAGTCCCGCCGTGGCTGCAATGGTAATAATAAACACGGCCCAGTTAATGCCAATGCCTGAAAAAGCGGAGGCAACCGGCGCGGCTTTATCGAGCTGATCATACTTAACCATGCCGGTTAACACCAGTGATACGAGAATGTATAAAATGGTACAGATCACCAACGATGCAATGATGGCGAAAGGAACGTCTTTTTTAGGGTTAATGGCTTCTCCGGCCTGTGTAGATACGGCATCAAATCCGATGTAAGCAAAAAACACAATGGTAGCGGCCGTTAATACACCGCCAAAACCAAATTTTACCGAGATGCTGCCGTCGTCTCCAACCGTTTTTACTTCTTCAGGAATAAAAGGCACCCAGTTTTCGGTATTGATGTAAAACGCACCAACAACGATCACGAATAAGACAACGGCTATTTTAACCACCACAATTACGTTATTGGTATTGGCAGCTTCTTTAATTCCTTTGATCAATACATAAGTCACCAGCCAGGTGATGAGAAAAGCCGGCAGGTTAAAAGCCCAGGTGGGCGCAGGTAAACCCATCTCCGCGCATTTTTCGGTGGCGGTTGCCAGGTCGTTGCACCACTGAATGGGCACTTCCACGCTGAAAAGATGAAGCAACTTCACAAAATAACCACTCCAGGCAACGGCCACCGTGGTGGCACCCATCATGTACTCAAGCACCAGATTCCAGCCGATGAACCAGGCGAACAATTCACCAATGGTTCCATAAGCGTAAGCGTATGCAGAGCCCTCTACAGGCAGAACCGAAGCAAACTCGGCATAACATAAAGAGGCAAAAAGACAGCCTATACCTGCGATCACAAAAGCGAGGGCCAGGGCCGGACCGGCATAATCATGCGCTGCAATCCCGGTTAATGTAAATATGCCACCACCAATGATTGCCCCAATACCTAAAGAAGTTAAACCCCATTTTGTAAGAACACGTTTCAGATCACTTTTTTTCATATCGGCTTCGAAGGCCGATACAGGTTTTACTCTCCAGATAGACATATAATGCTTGAATTTTTTTGTATGATTACCAAAATAACTAATTAATGTGCAAATAACCAAAAGCCATAACTCTTGCAGGTGAACTGATTGTTACTCTGACAATCGGGCTTTGGTAAACACACAAAGGTAGTTTTGTCTGAATTTTAAACCTTTTAACGGATGTGTCCGGTGCACCAATCAAAAAATTCCGATATTTGTCACATCAGGACATTTAAAAAATATTTTTTCGCCATGCTGGTCAGCGCTTATGTGTTTACTGCCGCTGGTGTTCCTGTGTATCTGCATTATTGTGGCGGCGAGCTGGAAGAGATCAGTTACCTCACCAAAGGAAGTGATTGCTGTGGAGAAGAAATTCCATCAGGTAATAACGATTGCTGTCAGGATGAAGGCCTTTTGCTGATCAACAGCCCTGATTTCACTTTAAAAAATTCTGCCGAGGCCGATTTTGTAAAAACTTTCTCGCAGTTATTTTTTATTCAGTTGCCCTATTTTTTTAATCTGCCTGCAGAACAGAATTTGTTATCTGCCTTTCATCATTCGTTTCCCCCACCCTGGGTGCAAAACGATATTTTAATTTCCGTTACCGTTCTCAGGATTTAGGTTCCCGATTTTTATTCGGGCAATCACCTATTTAGTTTATCAATTTATAATTAATATTAAAAGATCATGAGAACATTCATCATATTATTAGTGTCATTCCTGTCATTCAACGGTCTGGCACAGCAAGGAATCAAAACCGAAACATTTGTAGTTAAAGGCAATTGTGAGGACTGTAAAGAACGCATTGAGAACGCCG
>CAZFCR010000387.1:0-3671 GCA_964517305.1 uncultured Akkermansia sp. | reverse complement strand
GGATCCTGCCAGATCAGATCTTCTGTTGGCGCTTCCGGACCGAGGTACGTGGTTTTAGGTCCCATGTCGCGGTGCGTTAATTTAAACCAGGCCCTTGCAAAAGCATCGTTAAAGGCATCGGGACTTTCCATGAATTTTCTGGAGATCTTTTCGTATGCCGGATCAAAACGCAGAGAAAGATCGGTGGTTAACATGGTGGGTTTGTGTTTTTTATTTTTATCAAAGGCATCGGGAATAATTTTGTCCTCTGTTTTGGCCACCCATTGATGGGCGCCTGCCGGACTTTTCGTCAACTCCCATTCATATTTAAAAAGTATTCTCAAAAAGTTCTGGTTCCATTCAGCGGGTGTTGATGTCCAGGTCACTTCCAGCCCCGAAGTGATGGCGTCTTTTCCTTTGCCCGAATTGTAACTGCTGGTCCAGCCAAACCCCTGCTCTTCAATGCCTGCGGCCTCCGGCGCCACGCCCACGTGTTTGGCATCCCCTGCACCATGTGTTTTTCCGAGTGTGTGACCACCGGCAATCAAAGCCACTGTCTCTTCGTCGTTCATGCCCATTCTGCCAAAAGTTTCGCGTATGTCTTTTGCAGCGAGAACAGGATCAGGATTGCCATTCGGACCTTCAGGATTCACATAGATCAAACCCATTTGAACAGCCGCCAGCGGGTTTTCCAGTTTCCTTTCACCCGAATAACGTTTTTTATCGTCTAACCATTTGGTTTCAGAACCCCAGTACACATCCGACTCCGGTTCCCATACATCCACCCTGCCGCCGGCAAATCCAAAAGTTTTAAACCCTGCAGTCTCAAGCGCCACATTGCCTGTAAGCACCATCAGATCGGCCCAGGAAATTTTGTTACCATATTTTTGTTTGATGGGCCACAACAATCTGCGTGCTTTGTCAAGGTTAGCGTTATCGGGCCAGCTATTGAGAGGCGCAAAACGCTGTTGGCCGGCGCGCGAGCCACCGCGTCCGTCAGCCGAGCGGTAAGTGCCTGCACTGTGCCAGGCCATGCGGATAAACAAACCTGCATAATTCCCGAAATCAGCGGGCCACCATTCCTGTGACTGCGTCATTAAATCTTTAAGATCTTTTTTTAAAGCCTGGTAATCCAGCGACTGAAACGCTTTGGCATAATCAAAGTCAGGATTCATTGGATCAGAGAGCGGAGAATTTTTTCTCAGCAGGCTCAGGTCCAGCTGATTCGGCCACCAGTCCCGGTTACTGAATGGTTTTGCGGGCGGTCCGCCTTTTGCATGTACATCGTCGGTGGCCACTTTACTGTCGTGACCAAAAGGACATTTGGCTTCGCCTTCCTTTTTTTCCTGAGCATTAAGCTTAACTGATAAAATCAAAATTAAACCGATCATTAGCTTTTTCATCATGCGGATTTTTAATTTTTAAACTGGTCCAAAACTAATACTTACATTTGATTGATAAAAACTATAATATCAATACTAATATTGACAGAATAGATGAACATACAACAGTTTCAGTACATACTGGCCGTAGCAGAACACAGGCATTTTGAACTCGCGGCGGAAAAATGTTTTATCACGCAATCCACGCTCAGCACCATGATCTCAAAATTTGAGGAGGAGATCGGTTTTAAGATCTTTGACCGCAAAAAAAAACCGGTAGAAATTACCGATGAAGGTCAGACTGTAATAGAGCAGCTAAAGATCATCACCCGTAACATCAGCCAATTGCAGGAAATCACACAGGAGGTAAAAGGCGAAATCACCGGCACTTTATCATTATCTGTCATCCCCACCATTGCGCCATTTTTATTGCCACTGTTTCTTCAGGATTTTGCGGCAAAATTCCCGGGCCTGTCCATTAAAGTCAGGGAGGAAACCACGGCGGAAATTACAAGAAAACTCAAATCGCGGGAACTGGACATCGGCATCCTTTCCATTCCTGTGGAAGTGAATGACCTGGTGGAAATAAAACTCTACGATGAACCTTTTGTGTTTTATGACCCCGGAAATGTAAACAGCAGCACGATCTCGGTAAAAAAAATGAAAATGAAAAACCTGTGTCTGCTGGAAGAAGGACATTGTATGCGGACGCAGGTGCTGCAGCTCTGCGACCTGAACAAAAAACAAACAGACAGGATGCTGAATTTTGAATTCCAGGCCGGTTCAATTGACAGCCTGCTGCGTTTTGTAAAGAGCAGCGGTGCCACTACCCTGCTGCCTTACCTCGCGGTACATGATTTTGCAAAAACGGATAAAAAACACCTGAGCCAGTTCACTTCCCCGGTCCCCTATCGCAGTGTAGGCCTGGTGGTGCACCGGCATTTTGTAAAGAAAAAAATACTGGATATTCTGCAGACCGAAATATTACAAAAAATATCGCCCATACTTCCTCAAATGAATATAAAGGGTGAGCAGTTGTTACCGGTGTAATGTGCCCTCTTATCTGACTGTACTCTGCCCAAAAGTGAGCAGGTTGTTATCCGGATCAAGCAGAGAAAACTCCCTTTGTTGCCAGGGTTTGTTTGCTAAATGTCCGTTGGGATGAATATCTACCTTGTTTTCTAATAAAGTCTGATACAATTCATCAATGTTGTCCGTCCGTACGTAGATCTGACCATAGTTCATTTCCGGATCAACAGTTTTAAATTCAAAAAAATGGATCTGCAAATGGTCTTTTTCAACAATCAGGTACTGTTCAAAGTCTTCGTTTCCTGCGTCCCTGAACCCCAACTTGTCAACGTAATAGCTGCGCGTTATTGCCTTGTCGCGCATTGGAAGTTTTGGAATAATATCAGTAAGCATATAATTTATTATTTTGTTAGCCCTGGATTTAATTTAATTGGGGTTCCGGAAATTTGCAAAAAAAGCACGCCTGTATTGGAAAGGACCCGCTCACGATGAACCCATTTTTCCATGTCGTTCGTACTTTGTAAACAGCAAAACGAATTTTTTACCGGCCTTGTTAAAGGGAAAATACAGGCGATAATCATCGTCCCTCGTATAGAAGTGTCTCTCGGAAGTTTTCCCCGTAAAGAAACTTTCCAGGTATTCACAGTCCTGGGGTTCACATTTATAAAATGACCCATCGTAATGCGGCTTTTTGAGTTGCTCGACGTTACTCCATGGAGTGATTTGAAGATAAGTAAGCTGGCCGTCAAATCTGTCACTTACCAAAAGCTGAACCGAAGGCAAATTGTCTTTCTGACTGGAAAGAAAATTAAGTATTTCAGGAATATCCTTAACCTTTGAGGTGTCTGAAAGACCAACCGCAATCTTATTCACGCTTTTCGAATACCGCGCAATGATATCACTTGCGTTTTCAACTAATTTCATCTCTTCGTTCCTGCGGGTCAAATAGTCTCCGAGGAAAAGAAAACAAATCAATGCAAGAACCAGTCCAGCCACAATGAGAAAAAATTTCCTGGTCAGGGATTCTTTGCCTGAATCTCTGATGTCCTGTATACGGCTGTCGGCAATCAATCCAATATTCAGGCTGATATTGAGAATCGCCGAACAAATTACAAGTACCGCTGAAAAACCAATAAACGAAAAAATAAAGTCAGATGTCCGTCTGGTAAATACATTCAGATCAAAGGTCATGGTCGTCACGAATCCCACAAAGAACAATGCAATGAAGCAAATTGTGATCACCATCGTCCAGGTTGTCAGATTTGCTATTTTTACTTCATT
>CAZFCR010000386.1:0-3685 GCA_964517305.1 uncultured Akkermansia sp. | reverse complement strand
TCATCGGCCCATAAAATTTTTATTTTATCCATTACAAATTGATTCTTGTTTATTTATTAACGCGTTAAACTTATTGCTATTATCTTTATCGGGCCAAATTAAGTTGCCAGACAAGTTTACGATATAAAATCAGCCTGCACCTTAAATTAACGTATTTTAATTCTTAGAAAACCTGATGCCAACCAACAAAAGAAAGATCATCAACGACCCGGTTTACGGTTTTGTATCCATCCCGGGAGAACTCATTTACGATCTCATCAACCATCCCTGGTTTCAGCGTTTGCGCAGGATCAAACAACTGGGACTGACCAACCTCGTTTATCCCGGCGCGCTGCACACCCGTTTTCACCATGCCATCGGCGCCATGCACCTGATGCAGGAAGCGGTGCTCACGCTCAGGCAAAAAGACATTGTGATAACTGAAGAAGAAGAGCAGGCCGTACTCATAGCCATTCTGCTTCACGATGTAGGACACGGACCCTTCTCGCACGCGCTTGAACACAGCATTGTAAAAGGCATCAGTCACGAAGCCATCAGCAGTTTACTAATGGCACAGCTGAACCACGAATTCAACGGTCAGCTGAATCTGGCCATCGCGATCTTCAACGACCAGCATCCCAAAAAATTCCTGCACCAGTTGGTGAGTTCCCAACTGGATATGGACAGACTGGACTACCTGAAACGCGACAGTTTTTTTACAGGTGTGAGCGAAGGTGTGATCAGCAGCGACCGCATCATTAAAATGCTGCACGTTGTGAATAATCAACTTGTTGTAGAGAAAAAAGCCATTTACAGCATCGAAAAATTCCTCATCGCCCGGAGGCTCATGTACGGGAAGGTTTACCTGCACAAAACAGTGCTGAGCGCGGAAAGTCTTCTGGTTACCATTTTAAAAAGGGCCAAAGAACTGTCTGCCGCGGGAGCCGACCTGTTTGCAACACCGGCGTTTTCCCTGTTTCTGAAAAACGATTTTAGTCACAGTGATTTTGAGAACAACAAAGAACTGCTGGTGCATTTTTCGAAACTCGACGACTCTGATGTGAGCGCTTCCGTAAAGGTGTGGTGCGATCACAGCGACCCCATCCTGAGTAAATTGTGCGACAACCTGCTGAACCGGAAATTATTCAGCGTGGAAATGGCAGACCAGCCAATGGCTGAGGAACGTAAAAAGAAAATGCTGCAACGCGTGGCCGAAGCTTACCAGATGTCGGAACAGGACGCGGGATTTTTTGTATTCACTGACACCGTGAACAACAGCGCCTATAACGCTACACATTTTAAGATCAACATCCTTATGGGAGATGGCAGCCTGGTGGATGTAACAGAAGCCAGCGATCAGCTGAACCTGCAAAGTCTCAGTAAAACTGTCACCAAACATTTTATCTGTTATCCCAAAGAGTTTAAGGGCACACTGTGACCTTGCATAAATTTTAAATAAACACTAAAATTGTACAATACAACCCGCTTATGAAACACCTTCTCACAGCCGCCGCGCTAACGGCAGCCTTAACAGCCTGCCAGTCGTCGGACAATGAACTGGCCCGTAAAACGATTGCGCCGGCCGACACCGCCACCACAGCCCCCAAACAGGAAAATGATTTTGTTTATGTAGCTGAGCAATTTGCCGATCTGCGCGTATTGCGTTATAAGGTGGAGGACTTTGATCAGCTTGATCTGAAAAATAAAACTTTGCTTTATTTTTTATCTGAAGCCGCTCTGGCGGGACGTGACATTATTTATGATCAGAACTACAAGTATAACCTTGCCGTGCGCAAAACGCTGGAGGCCATTGTGAATGGCTATACAGGCGATAAAAACAACAATGACTTTAAAGAATTGCTCGTTTACGCGAAAAGGGTGTGGTTCAGCAATGGCATCCACCACCACTACAACCAGGATAAATTTATTCCGGCATGTTCTTCAGCCTATTTTAAATCGGTAATCGAAACCATTGATCCGGCCGCACTGCCATTACAGCCAGGCCAGTCAAAAGAACAATTCATTGCTTTTATCACACCGGTGATCTTTGACATGAACATCGCGGCCAAAAAGGTGAGCCTGGACGCAAAAAGCGACCTTGTAACTTCATCGGCCGTTAATTTTTACGAAGGCGTAACACAACAGGAAGTACTGGATTTTTACGCTGCGCAGGTCAACAAAAACAGCGATCAGAACCCGATGTACGGCTTAAACAGCAAACTGGTGAAAGAAAACGGCAAACTCGTTGAAAAAGTCTGGAAGGTGGGCGGCATGTACAGCGCAGCTATCGAAAAAATAGTGTTCTGGCTCGAAAAAGCCGTGCCCTACACAGAGAACGCAGAACAGAAAGAAGCACTCCAGAAACTCATCGTGTTCTATAAAAGCGGCAGTCTTGCTGATTTTGATGCCTACAACATTGCCTGGGTGAAAGACACACAAAGCGCGGTGGATGTGGTGAATGGCTTTATCGAAGTATACAGCGATCCACTTGGTAAAAAAGGCTCTTTTGAATCGGTGGTTTCACTCAGGGACATTGAAGCCAGTAAACGCATTGCGACCATCGGCGCCAACGCCCAGTGGTTCGAAGACCAGTCGCCTATTCTCGCGCAGCATAAAAAAGAAAATGTAACCGGTATTTCCGCCAAAGTGATCAATGCGGTGGTGGAAAGCGGTGACGCGGCACCAAGCACGCCCATCGGCATTAACCTGCCCAACAATGAATGGATCAGGGAAACACACGGCAGCAAATCGGTGAACCTCGGCAACATTGTGGAAGCTTACGATCAGGCCGCTGGTGGCAGTGTGGTGAGTGAATTTTATTACAACGATGAGATCCGCGACAGGATCAAAAATTATGCTTCACTCGCCGATAAACTCCACACCGACATGCACGAAGTGATCGGACATGCCAGCGGAAAAATTGAGAAAGGTGTAAAACAACCGCACGAAACATTAAAAAACTACGCAAGCGCGCTTGAAGAAGGCCGCGCCGATCTGGTTGCGCTGTATTACCTGCTTGATCCAAAACTCGTTGAATTAGGCGTGATGCCTTCGCTCGACTACGGAAAAGCTGCGTACGATGAATACATCACGCGTGGACTGGTTATTCAGTTGTCGCGCATTAAACCCGGAAAGGACATTGAAGAAGCCCACATGCGCAACCGCAAATTTATTTCAGCCTGGGTATTCGAAAAAGGCGCGAAAGACAATGTGATTGAAAAAAGAGTGGAGAACGGAAAAACATTTTTTATCGTGAACGATTACAACAAGCTGCGTACACTTTTCGGAGAACTGCTGCGCGAACTGCAACGCATCAAATCGCAGGGGGATTACGAGGCGGGAAAAAACATTGTGGAGAATTATGGTGTCAAAATCGATCCGGCACTTCACAAGGAAGTACTGGAGCGTTATGAAAAACTGAAGATCGCACCTTATGCTGGATTTATTCAGCCGAAACTGGTGCCGGTAATTGAAGGCGATTCCATCAGGGATGTAAAGATCCAGTACCCTACAGACTTCACGGAACAGATGCTTGACTTTGGCAAACACTACAGCTGGCTGCCGGTCTACAATTAATTATCTGAAACCGAACAAAAAAGGCCGTTCCTGAAAAGAGCGGCCTTTTTAAATACATTTTATCGTCTCCGGCTTTTGCTGCGTTCTTTATCGCAATTACCACAATCCGGGAACCAGGTTTCAATCACGT
>CAZFCR010000385.1:0-3691 GCA_964517305.1 uncultured Akkermansia sp. | reverse complement strand
CCTGTGATTCAAATCCAGGAACTGGAGATCAAACAATGGGAGGTTTACGTCATGCGCGCTGATGTTCCGGTATCGGACAGTTTACACAGTTTGCTGCAATGGATGGATGCCGCCGGTCTTCCCGTTTTGATCTGCAAAACGCAGATACTGATAGCGCCGCCGTATCAGCTGAAGGTGGCTTCTGGTCTCATTACTAATTTTCATCAACCCAAAAGTACACTGCTTCTTTTGATCAACGCAGTGTTGGGAGAGAACTGGCGAAAGGTGTATGATTATGCCAAACAACAGGGTTTCCGTTTTCTCAGCTACGGCGACAGCTCGCTGCTGTTAAAATAGACTAAAATCACCTGCCTGATATCCCTTGTCGGATCACCCGATTTTTTTTATATTTTTGAATAAACCAAAATCAACGATATGAAAAAACTTTACTTCTCTTTATTTTCCGTTTTTGCGGGAATTAGTTCTTATGCACAGTTTACTCAGGCCAATCACGCGCCTGCAGCTGGCGATACCTGGTCGACTTACCAGTGTGACTCAACCGGCGTAGTGCCGGGAACACCTGGTACGGGCAAAATGTGGAATTTCGCTACTATTCCTACACGTTCTGCAATCGTAGTTAATTATGCAGCTTCGGCCAGTTCAGGTAATGCAGCCTATGCTTCGGCCAATGTATCGGTTTCGGCGTCCAACAACAATACATGGTTCTACGGCTCAGGCGTTTCTCAACTGGATTTTTATGGCGGGAGTTTTTCACTCAGCGGGATTGCCGGGGAAAGAATTTTCACTTCACCTGCATTGGCGGCTAATTATCCTATGAACATGAATCAGCCAATGACGAGTGTTACCGGCGGATCTATCAATGTAACGAGCCCACTGTCATCAAGTGGAAGTTTTTCGGGTTCAGCAAACGTTGTGGCTGATGCAACCGGTACCATGGTATTGCCTGGAACACTAGGAACTTTTACCAGTGTAACACGGATGGTGTACTCACTTGTTACGAATTTTACTGTGAGTACTTTTATTGGTCCAGCGAATGGTACGCTCACAGAAACATTTTACCATTATTACCAGAGCGGGATCAAAGCCCCGATCTTTTCTATCTCAAGCGCCACTGCTACAGTTCCGAACTTTACTACCGCCAGCCAGACCATTGTGACGCGGAATAAAGACGCGGTAGGTACAAGTACCACAGGCAGTACGGTTGGATTGAGTGAACAGGTGTTGACAGAGGTGAACGTGTTTCCGAATCCATCTTCGGGTTTTGTGAATTTTGCAGTGAATGTATCGAAGGCTGCAACTGTTGCTGTATACGATATTACAGGCAAACAGGTTGAGAAACTAATACTTTCAGAAGGTACGGCAAGGCTCGATGTTTCAGGCTATACTTCAGGCATGTACATTTACAGTGTAAGTGATTCAAAAGGCAAAGTGCTGAAAACCGGCAAACTCGCCGTAAGCCATTAAAAAAACTGTTTTAAATTTTAAAGCCACTCAATCGGGTGGCTTTTTTTATTTTTGTAAAAACAAATTGTGCGATGATGAACATTGAAGAAAAAATAAATGGCGATATAAAAACCGCCATGCTTGCGAAGGATGCAAAAAAACTGGAAGCGCTGCGCGCGATCAAATCCGTGGTGTTGCTCCTCAAAACTTCACCAGAGGGTTTAACTGAAGACAGCGTGAACAAGGCCCTTCAGAAAGAAGTAAAAAAACGCAAAGAAAGCGCTGATATTTATAAAACCCAGAATCGCGCCGATCTCGAAGAAGTGGAATTGTTTCAGGCTGGCGTGATGGAAGAGTACCTGCCCAAACAAATGGGTGAGGAGGAAATTAAAGCTGAACTTTCAAAGATCATTTCCAGTTTAGGCGCCAGTGGTCCTGGTGATCTCGGAAAGGTGATGGGTGCTGCTTCAAAGGTTTTTGCCGGCAGGGCTGATAATAAAATCGTTTCGGCACTGGTAAAACAGATGCTTGGATAAAAAAGAAAACCCGGTTACACGGCCGGGTTTTTCTTTTCGTTATTCAGTTTTATCTTAAACTGAACTTGATCGGTATATTGAAGTATACTTTTACCGGTTTTCCTTTTACTTTGGCAGGTGATTTAAATTTTGGGATCATGGCCACCACGCGCAATGCTTCCTGTTCCATGCCGTACCCCGGTTTATTCAGAGCTTCTGCAAGCGTCACCTCACCTTTTTCATCCACCACAAATTTTACATGCACCACACCTTCTTTGCCCTCGTCCCTTGCCGTTTCAGGATAACGCAGGTTGTTGCCGAGGAAACGGTTCAGGGCCTTTAAACCGCCTTCGAATTCAGGCGCGCTGTCAACCTGGTAATCATGGTTAATTTCTCCGCCGGTTCCCCCTTCAAAGCCGGGTTTCGATCCATCACCGCCTTTGTTCCCCTGGTCGTTTCCGGTTTCACTTCCCGCTACCGCAACACCTGGACCCTCTGTTGCGCGGTCATTTAACGGAATTTCAGGTTCAGTGGCCACACTGTCTACAATTCTTACAACAGTGTTTTCGTCGGGTGTGTTAATGGTGGCAGGAACTGATCGCGCTGCGGGGGGCTGAGGTTCAGGTTCCGGAGGTGGACTGTTGTACTCGATTACGGTAGTTATTTCCGGTGGCAGCTGTTCTGAAGGAATTTCAATGCGATGCTCTTTGCTGTTGCTGATGAACCAGGCGATCGTAAAAAAAGTGATGCAGCCTAATCCCATCAGAGATACGGAACGCATCAGTGTATTGCCATAGCCGGATCGCAGAATGTAGGCGCCGTAATTTTTATTTCTTCCAGCAAAAATGATCTCTGTCATTCTCTGCTCATTATTGGCAAGGTAACTCATAATTCAGGTTTTAATGGTTACGGATTCCGCGCGCGCTTCAGATCCTTATTTTAAAGTTAAAGCGGGGGACCTCTGAAACAAAGTACTGCGTGAGATCTGGCTGTGTTTTATTCTTAAGTGGGCAGTTTAAAAGTGAAAGCGGCTGTAAGGTTACGGATAAACGGCCGCGATGAAGTTACGGCATGATGGCTTTTAAGAGGTCTTGTTATCTTTTATGGAGGCCCGTCCCTGTTACGCGTATTTCTGTCCCGCATTTTTTAGATTAGTCGTATATTTACGCGACGCAGGTATGGACAACATCATTGAAAAAGTAAGCAGGGAAGCCTTGCTGGATGAACTAACAAGGGAAAGATATGTGCGCCGCACGAACAACTGGCACAATGAGATCTATATTGTTACCCACCACAATTCACCGAATGTAATGCGCGAGATAGGTAGACTGAGAGAGGTCACTTTCAGGCACGCGGGCGGGGGAACAGGAAAGTCTATCGACATTGACGAGTTTGATACGAGTGAACATCCTTATCAGCAATTGTTGGTTTGGAATCCGGAGGACAAAGAAATTGTAGGCGCTTATCGTTTTATCCTTTGCAGGGACGCTGAGTTCAATAACGGAAAAGTGAATCTCGCTACAACTGAGCTGTTTGAATTCAGCGATCTTTTTTATAAAAATTATCTCCACGAAACGATAGAGCTGGGGCGTTCTTTTATCCAGCCACTTTATCAGCCGGGCGAAAACATGCGCAAAGGTTTATTCAGTCTCGATAACCTGTGGGACGGGCTTGGCGCGATTGTGATCGATAATCCTTCTCAAAAACATTTTTACGGCAAGGTAACGATGTAC
>CAZFCR010000384.1:0-3703 GCA_964517305.1 uncultured Akkermansia sp. | reverse complement strand
CAACATTTAATGGTAAATGTTTGTTTTTCAACCTATCACGAGGACTCCGATCTTTTTCGCACTGAATTTATAGATAGTGAGCACATGGCAATAAACAATGTTGCAGAAGGTGCGCAGGCATCGCTGTCACCTTACGGAACCATCAGAAATGCAGTGTCTGCATGTCTGTATCAGGATTGTGCATAATTCGGCGTCGGCCTGCATTTCCCCCGTAGTTTTAAAGATCTCTCCTGCTTGGTTGTCAGGATATTGATAACAGGCGGGCTGACCGCTCTTTCGTATATTTGATATAGGATTTCTTAGTTCATGAAAAAGCTCATCTTTACTGGCACCTTGTCATTGTTTTGCCTGGCCGGCATGGCGCAGTATTGTGGCTGCGGTTTGTACGCGATCAGCATGTTTGTTGCGAATGGCGAAACAAAAAAGGAATTCACCTATGAGTTCTTCCCCGCGCCAAATAAGCTGACGGAACAATACAAACCTGTGGACCGGCAGGGACAGGAAGTGGCACTGCAGGTGTGGGAGGAGGAAACGCTTAACACGGCCGACACGACCGGCTTCTCGCGCATGCTGGCGATGCTGGAGCAGCGCAAAATACCGCTCCGCGGTGCCATCACCCCGGAGCTGCGTTTTACCACCTACGAGTTGAGCCACTCTGTTATGCTGCTGAGAATAAGCGACGGGACGCACAGTCACTACCTCCTGGGCAACTTTCTGGGGGGCTGCGACTACGAACTGAAGATCATCTGGCAGGGGAAGGAAGGTATGACCGTAGCGGGAAGCGGCCGTTCAGGAAGTAAGGTGAAATAAAGTGCAGGTGGCCTCTTTGTCAGGGCTGTTAGCACCCACCGGAACCTCATGTTTCCATTTGATA
Source organism: uncultured Akkermansia sp. (assembly GCA_964517305.1). Taxonomy (GTDB): domain Bacteria; phylum Bacteroidota; class Bacteroidia; order B-17B0; family Aurantibacillaceae; genus Aurantibacillus. The sequence goes on along the minus strand of CAZFCR010000384.1, from coordinate 2,829 downwards.
TAATTACGTAATTATGTTAAGTGTTTTCTTTTTTACAGCCAGATTTAATACCTTTATATAAATGAAAAATACAGTAGTTATCAGTCTCCTCGCGTTGTCGGCCGTTTTCGCCACCTGCAAAAAGGAAGATCCCAAACCAGAACCAGAAACGCCGGTTGAAGAAGTACCGGCTGCTACAATGAAGTTAAATTTTGAACACAGGGTGGGTTCGGATTTGCTTGAGTTTGATGAAACTTATGTGAATGCGAAAGGAGATAGCTTTACGGTAAACAAATTCATTTATTACATCAGCAATGTGGTGTTTCATAAATCAGATAACTCAACATACACGGTGCCTGAAAGTTATTATCTGGTAGATCATCAGAAAAACGATTCCAAAACAATCACGATCAGCAATATTCCTCCCGGTACTTACAAAGGAGTTTCGTTTATGCTGGGTGTCGATAGCCTGCGCAATGTATCAGGTGTTCAGTCGGGTGCACTGGCTGTTTCCAACAACATGTTCTGGACCTGGAGTTCGGGTTATATTTTTCTTAAACTTGAAGGTAGCGCACCCAAATCTCCGAATGGGAACCTCACCTATCACATCGGGGGATTTAAAGGCGAAAACAATGCCCTCCGAACATTTAATTTCAGTTTTGGAGATAACATCGGGTTGAATAATAAAGAAGTGGCCACACTGTTAATGTCGGTTGATATTGCGGAAATGTTCAAAACACCAACTGTTATTGATTTTTCAACTTTTTCTTTTCAGATGTCTGCGGGACCCAATGCCAAACAAATGGCCGACAATTATGTTGATATGATCAGTTACAAGGGACACACAAAATGAAAAAAATTAAAAACTTATTTATTGCTCTGCTCCCGGCAGCCATGATGGTGGCGTGTAAGGTTGATCCTAAGATCAACACGCCTAAGCCGGTAAATAATCTGGTAGAGCAGGTGCCCGAGGGATGGCCCGCCCCGGTATACCGTTTTGCCAACAATCCCATCTCCGAAAAAACATTTGAACTGGGCAGGGCACTTTTTTACGAAACTCTGTTAAGCAAAGACAATACAGTTTCCTGTGGTTCATGTCATCAGCAGTTTACCGCGTTTGCCCATGCCGATCACAACCTGAGCCATGGTGTCAACGACCGGCTGGGGAACCGCAATTCACCCGGAATTTTTAACCTTACCTGGCACACCTCATTTATGCACGATGGCGGCATCAACCACATTGAAGTTCAACCGCTCGCGCCGATCACCAATCCTGTTGAGATGGATGAAGACATCAGCAATGTGATTGCCAAACTTCAGGCTACCGAACGTTACAGGAAACTGTTTAAAGAGTCCTTTGGTACCGACGAAGTGAACTCACAGCGCATGTTCAGAGCCATGGCGCAGTTTATGGCCCTGATGTATTCCAACAGTAGCAAATACGATCTCGTAAAAAAAGGCGAAGCTGGTTTTACCGAGTCAGAGGCTCGGGGTTACGAACTTTTTAAGATCAATTGCGGCACCTGTCATACTGAACCGCTTTTCAGCGATTTTAAATTCAGGAACAACGGCATCCGGTTCAATCCTGCTTTGAACGACAGTGGTCGCGCCAGGATCACCAATCTGGCGGAAGATCTCTACAAATTTAAAACACCGAGTCTCAGAAACGTGGAACTTACCGGCCCTTACATGCACGACGGCAGCCTGACCACCCTCGAAAAATGTGTTGAGCATTATACGCTGCCTCCAAAAAACACCACTAATCTTGACCCTTTGCTGGAAGGTTATCCCATGCAGCTGAACGCAGGGCAGAGAACAGACATCGTTGCTTTTCTGAAAACACTCACTGATAAAAAATTCATCAACGATCAACGTTTCGCTGATCCAAATTTTAATTGATATGGTTAAGATAACACTTGTTGGCCTCATGGTCGTTTTTCTGATTTTTGCCGGATGTAAAAAAAACCAGGCGGGTGGCGACTCAGAGATCAGCGGTGTGGTTGCGCACCATTCCCAAACGATCCCCAACGCAACCGTTTACATTAAGTACAACGCAAAAGAGTTTCCCGGCAAAGACAGTTCAGTTTATGATACCAGTGTAAAATGCGACGCGGAAGGTTTTTACACCTTTAAATGTTATAAAGGCGATTATTATCTCTACGCCACCGGACTGGATAAAAGTTCACCGCCCGATTATGTGAAGGGTGGCGCGCCGGTGAGCATCCGCAAAAATGAAAAGGTAAGAGCCGATCTTGCGGTTACCGAAGCGCATTAATCTTAAATTTGTACCGTGTCGGTAAAAGTTACTTTTTTGGGCAGCGGAACTTCGCAGGGGGTGCCGCTCATCGGATGTCATTGCGAAGTCTGCACCAGTTCAGATCACAGGGACAAACGCCTGCGGTCATCGGTGCTGGTAGAATCATCTGAGACACGTATTGTTATTGATACCGGGCCCGATTTCAGGCAACAGATGCTGCGCGAAAAAACAGGGAAACTGGATGCCGTGGTTTTTACGCACGAGCACAAAGATCACATCGCGGGACTGGATGAGGTACGCGCTTTTAATTTTATTACCGGCAAAAGCATTCCTGTGTATGCCACCGAACGCGTTCAGAAGGCGCTTAAACGCGAATTTGCCTATATTTTTTCTGAAGACAAATATCCCGGCATTCCCCAGATTGATCTTTTTGAGTTTGACGACGATCCTTTTTTTGTTGGCGACATTCCTGTTCAGCCCATCAGTGTGATGCATTACAAACTTCCTGTAAAAGGTTTCAGGATCCATGGCTTCGCGTACCTTACTGATGCTAATTTTATTGCGGAGGCAGAAAAAGATAAACTCAGGAACCT
>CAZFCR010000383.1:0-3706 GCA_964517305.1 uncultured Akkermansia sp. | reverse complement strand
TTTTCCGGTTAAAAGCACAATGGGTTTGTACGCGCCATTATTAATAGCTTCCCTGAGTAGTTCTAATCCTGTTCTGGCACCGAGGCGGTAATCGAGAAAATACATGTCGAAATCATTCGACAATAATTTTTCCTGCGCATCCCTGATGTTAAAACACCAGGAGCAGGTGATGTTCATGCCTGAGATTTCCTGCAGGTATTGAGAGGTGATATAGTAATCATCTTCGTCATCATCGATTATCAATACCTTGAGGTCGGAAAACATAATTAATTTTGTTTAGACGGTAAAAGTACGGTAAAGACAGAGCCCTGTTGAAGTTCGCCTTCGGCAAAGATAAACCCATGGTGGTTTTCAGCAATTTTTTTACAGATGGAAAGTCCGATCCCTGATCCCGCGAACTCGGCCTTGCCGTTCAACCGCTGGAAGATCATAAAGATCCTTTCGGCAAACTCCTGCTCGAAGCCAATGCCATTGTCGCGGATCACCACGCGCACATATTTCTGAGTTTTCAGCAGGGGATAGTGAGGATAAGCATCTGCGTAAACCTCATCGCAGGTGATGCTGATATCGGGATCTACACCGGGTTTCCTGAATTTGAGGGCATTGCTCATCAGGTTGGCGAACAGTTGTTTGATCTGACTGGGGTAGGCTTCTATTTCAGGGAGATGATCACAACTAACCCTGGCTTTTGTTTCTTCAATCTTAATTTCAAGGTCGTTAAGCACGCTGTTCATACATTCCTGCAGGGAAACGAGCTCAAATTCTTTGTCACCGGGTGAGAGTCTCGAGAAATTCAAGAGGTCTTCGAGCAGAATCTGCATATTATTGCTTGAGTTGAGGATCCTGTTTACATACAGGTTGCCTTCTTCATTCAGCACCGGCTCAAAACGCGATTTAAGTCTTTCGACAAAAGTGGATATTTTGCGCAGTGGTTCCTGCAGGTCATGAGAGGCCACGTAAACAAATTCCTGGAGGTTTTTGTTGGACTTGTCGAGCTGAAGCACTTTTTGCTCGAGCGCTTTTTTGTAGAAATAACTTTCAGTAATGTCCTTTACAATGCCGCTGTAAGCGAAGGGTAGCCCCAGATCGTTGGTTTTAATATAGGTCACCGCATGCACGCGCTTGTAAATGCCCTTGGCATTGAGTAAGGAAAAGTCGATCTCGTAACCTGTTTTTTTTTCGCGGGCTTCCGTAATCGTGCGCATCACCCGTTCTTTGTCCTCGGGCAGAATAAAAGAAACAGCGAGGTCAAATACAGTGTCAACTGAGTACGGTTCAAGACCCAGGATATCATAAACGCCTTTACTCCAGTAGCTTTTTTTGTCTTCGTAAGAATATGTAAAAACGCCGCAATGCAGAATTTCTTCCATGTGTGGAAAAATATCTACAAATCGTTCTACATTAAATTTATTCAAAAGCATCAGAGGTTACCATTGAATTCCTTGTACTGTTTCATTTTGTTGTAAAGTGTTTTACGATCTATGTTCAGTAACTGCGCGGCTTTACTTTTATTGTAATTGCATTTTTTGAGGGCTTCAACAATCAGTTCAAATTCAGCGTCAATCGATGCGTGTTTCATGCCGTAATCGTTCAGCGGAATGTGTTTTTTGGGAGGTTCTGCCACCGCCGCGTTGTGCGTCATCAAGGCTTCAACGGGAGCGGGTTCATTGGTTTCAAAATTCAGTTTATCGTAGTGCGTGATCTCGAAAGGAAGAGCGGATACTTCAACGTAATCGCCTGAAGTGAGCAGGGTAGAACGTTTGATCACATTATTGAGTTCACGCAGATTGCCTGGCCAGTTGTAATGGTGAAAAATCTTGATCACGTCTTCCGAAAATCCTTTTACATGTTTGTTGAGTTCTGCATTGGTTTTTTCAAGGAAAAATTCGGCAAACATCATGATGTCGTCCTGCCTGTTGCGGAGTGGCGGCACTTCAATGCTGAACTCGTTAAAGCGGTGGTAAAGATCTTCTCGGAATTTGCCTTTTTTAGCCTGTTCTGATAGTCTTTCGTTACTGGCCACAATGATGCGCACGTCCAGGTCAATGTCCTTTACACCACCCACGCGGCGCATTTTTCTTTCCTGAACCACCCTTAACAGGGCAACCTGGATGTCATACGACAAGTTACCGATTTCATCGAGGAAAACGGTACCGCCATTGGCCAGTTCAAAGCTGCCTATTTTTTGTCCCACCGCACCGGTGAAGGAACCTTTTTCGTGACCGAAGAGTTCGCTGCTGGCGAGTTCTTTTGAGAGAGAACCGCAATCGATGGCTACAAAGGGTTTATTGGCCCTGCTGCTGTTGTTATGAATCTCGTTGGCCACGGATTCTTTACCGCTGCCGCTTTCTCCGTAAATGATTACACTGTAATTAGTGGGGGCAACCAGCTGAATTTGTTCGAGAATGTTCTTGAACACCGCGCTTTTGCCAAAAACGTATTTGCTTTTGTTCTTTTTTATTTTTTTGGTTTCCGCTACTTCAGCGGCGGCCTGCTGACCATTTTCTGAACCGTTTTTTCTTTCCGGATTGTCAAGCGCTCTTTTCAGCGTAAGCAGAATTTCTTCCGGTAGCAGGGGTTTGGTGACATAATCGAACGCGCCTGCCTTCATGATCTGAACCGCAGTTCTCACATCACTGTAGCCGGTCATAATGATCACCGGAATGTCGGGATTGCGCTGTTTGATTTTTTCAAGCAGATCGCTTCCGTTCATGTCTTCCAGTCTGAAATCACACAAAACAATGTCTGGCGCCTGGTTAATCACACTTTCTAAAGCCGATTTTCCACTGTAAGCAGTGGTGACACTGAACCCGTTTTTTGAAAGATACCTGTTTAAAAGGGTGCAGATATCCACATCGTCATCAATTACTAAAATATTGCTCATACATTGTCTTTGGTTAGTAATTTATAGTTCAACCCGGGTTAACAGAAAACCAAGAGATTCTGTTTTGCCCAATGGCTGGTCCAAAAAATTCCGAAATTATTCAGCAAATTAAATGCCTCGCAAAAAACCAATATGGCTCGTCGGGCTATGTTAAATAAAATCACGTGCTTTTTGCCGGTGAAAAGGTTAAAATCCGTTATCTGCATCCTTGTATCTTTCATAACCTCTTTTAATAGGCGTCCGCAGGCGTTAATCCCTTGCTGGTCGAATAAAATCAGCTGGCCCGTATTTTTGTAGTATCCTCTGAGAACTCAAATTTTTATCAGATTTTCCCCAGTTTTTTTCTGAACCCGGCCGAATATATTCCACAGTCGGGAAGCATATTACAAATATGTGGAAATAATTTCCCAGTGGGCAATTCCTCTGCGTTTTTCTTGTTTTTTTAACGAGTTGATTTTTAGTTGATTAAACCCCTAAAAAATTCGGCACTATTATTTCAAATACCCCAGCGTAAATTATTAACCCTTAAATTAAATAATATGTTACGTTGGACACTTATCTTTTTAGTTATCGCAATAATTGCCGGTTTATTTGGATTCACAGGAATCTCTGAAGGTGCCGCGGGCATTGCGAAAATTTTGTTTTTTATCTTTATAGTACTGTTTGTACTTGCCTTACTTTTTGGGGCAAAGATTTTTGGAAAAAAATAACATTGCCGCGTTTTTAAGCATCGCGGCGGTTCTATTCTTTTTTATCACACACAAAAATAAAGGAAATGGCAATTTTACAGTCACAATCACAGAAGCAAACCCAAAAACTCAC
>CAZFCR010000382.1:0-3713 GCA_964517305.1 uncultured Akkermansia sp. | reverse complement strand
AGGATTTTGTTTCCTTTTTTAAAACCAATTATTGCAAGCGGGATTGACAAGAGTACCATGCCTATTTTGATAAACATCAGGTAATCGTATTTGCTGTTAAACGGAAGTTGCGAAACCAGGTAAATACCGGTAATGAGAAATAAAGCGCTGACGATCATTTCAAAAACCTTTACCTTTTTAGTGAAGGTGGCAAGAAGATCACTCTTGTTACTCAATAAGAGAATTGTTTTGATCACATAAATGAGAAGAAAAAGTGTGACAACCAGCGTGTGAGTGTGTAGGAATCCTTTATACATAAGTTAAAATTTTAGCGTAAAATTAGCAATATAAGCATACAATAAAAACCGGGCGCGCGATTAGTTATTCTGTTTAATCTGGTTAAATTTGAAAATTCATGAGTAAATTTTACAATCTGATTCTGCTTTGTTGCCTGAGTTTGCCGGTAATGCGGGGTCAAAGCACATTTCCTTCCAACGGAGCGCCGTATCATCCACATTCGGTGTACGCGTTTGTTCACGCAAATATCTATACAGATCCGGAAACATTAATAGAAGATGGTATGTTGATCATCCAGGATGGAAAGGTATTGAATGCCGGTAAAAATGTTCCGCTTCCCGCTAACGCTGTGGTGTTCGATTTGAAAGGGCGTTACATTTACCCCTCGTTTATTGATCTGTATACCGAATACGGATTGCCATCTAATCGTTACGAACGGAAGAACGTTCGCGCGCCGCAGATGGAAAGTAATGTCAAAGGCGCTTATGGCTGGAACCAGGCCATCCGTTCCAATGTGCAGGCTCACCAAATGGTGGTGCACAATACCGAAAGTGCCGAGCAGTTTAAAAAGAACGGAATCGGCATTGTGCTTTCTTGCCCTAAGGATGGCATTGTTCGCGGAAGTGGTGTTTTAATGGCCCTCAATCACACCACGCGTGAAAACGAAAGCATATTAATGGACCGCGCGGCAGGTTTTTATTCCTTCAGCAAAGGTTCTTCAACTCAGGATTATCCTTCTTCACTCACGGGCGGAATAGCTTTGCTGCGACAAACCTACTACGATGCAAAATGGTATGCTTCAGGCGGAAAAGAAATTGAATACAACATCAGTCTCGACGAATTTAACCGGCTGCAGTCTCTGCCCTCGGTGATTGAAGCAGGGGATAAATACAATGTGTTGCGGGCCGCCAGAACCGGCGAGGAATTTGGCGTACGTTACATCATTAAAGCGGGAGGCAACGAATACCAGCGACTGCAGGAAATCGCCGCTACTAAGCTCCCGCTGATTCTTCCGCTTAATTTTCCGCAGGCCTACGATGTTGAAGATCCTTATGATGCCGAATCGGTGAGCCTCGCAGAACTGAAACACTGGGAACTGGCGCCTTCAAACGCCGCTTTTCTTGAAAAACAAAAAGTGGATTTCTGTTTTACGGCAGCCGGACTGAAAGATGTTAACCAGTTTCTTAAAAATATCAGGAAGGCGGTTCAATCGGGTCTCTCTGAAAAAATGGCGCTACGTGCGCTCACAACCAATCCCGCGGCTTTTATCAAAGCCTCTGATCGGGTAGGAGCACTAAAGAACGGATATTTTGCCGGATTTTTTATCACCAATAAATCCATTTTTGAGGAAGACGCTGTTGTCCTCGCGCACAATTCGGGAACTGAATGGACTGTGTTTGTTGACCCTGAAATGCCGGACCTGCGGGGAAATTACAGTTTGTCATTCGTTGATAAAAAGTATGATCTCAAGTTGTCGGGAAAGGCCGAAAAACCTTCGGCTCTGGTAATGGTTGATTCTTCAAAAAAAGAAATGAAGTACACCTACAGCAACGGTTTGCTGAGTTTTAATTTCAGCGTGGATTCCTCTGGTGCAGTGCGCGGTGCCGGAACTTACAACAAAAATGAAAAATCGGTAAAAGGTCAGCTGCAAACTGTTAACGGGTCATGGACCGATTTTTTAATCAGCTTTGTTTCAGAAGTAAAGGACTCTGCAAAAACAAAAAATTCTGAAATAACACTACCCGATGAAACAAAGATCATTTATCCGTTCACCTCTTTTGGTCAGCCGCTTCCGGCAAATGCTGGGGCATTCAAAGACGACTGGAACACTTTTAAAAATCCATACAAAGGGATTTTGATCAAAAATGTCACAGTTTGGACCAATACAAAAGACTCAGTACTTGAAAATCACGATGTTTACATTGAAGGAGGAAAAATCGCGGGTCTTGGAAAAAATTTAAAAACGCCCGCCGGAGATCAGGTTAAAATAATCGATGGCAGCGGCAAACACCTTACACCGGGAATTATTGATGAGCACAGTCACATCGCGCTCAGCGGCGGCGTAAATGAAGGTGCCGAAGCCAGCAGCGCAGAGGTACGTATGGCCGATGTGATCAATCCGGAAGACATCAACATTTACCGGCAACTCGCTGGGGGTGTCACTACCTCCCAGCTGCTGCATGGCTCAGCTAATCCCATCGGTGGCCAGAGTGCCCTCATTAAATTACGCTGGGGTCATGGTGCAGATGATCTCTTATTTGCGAGCGCAGATCCCTTTATCAAATTTGCGCTTGGTGAAAACGTAAAGCAAAGTAACTGGGGTGATCACAATACCATTCGTTTTCCGCAGTCACGCATGGGCGTGGAGCAGGTGTACAACGATTTTTTTACCCGTGCCCGCGAATATGCAACATTAAAACAAAGGGCAGCAGGTTCAAAAAACGCGGTGTTCCGTCGCGATCTTGAACTTGACGCGCTCGCGGAGATCCTTTCATCAAAACGTTTCATCACGTGTCACAGTTATGTGCAGAGCGAGATCAACATGCTGATGCATGTGGCCGACAGTTTTAAATTCAAGGTCAATACGTTTACACACATCCTTGAAGGTTACAAGGTGGCAGACAAAATGAAAGACCACGGTGTGAGCGCGTCAACATTTTCTGACTGGTGGGCATATAAAAACGAGGTGCTTGAAGCTATTCCATACAATGCCGCCATTCTTACGCGCATGGGTGTGAACACAGCCATTAACAGCGATGATGCTGAAATGGCGCGAAGACTCAACCAGGAGGCGGCCAAGTGTGTAAAATACGGAGGTCTGTCTGAAGTGGAGGCGTTGAAACTGGTAACGCTCAATCCCGCGCGTATGCTGCACATCGACAAAGAAGTTGGCAGCATCAAAAAAGGCATGTCGGCCGATGTGGTGCTCTGGACAGCGCATCCCCTCAGTGTATATGCTCTGGCTGATAAAACTCTGATAGATGGCCGTATTTATTTCGACCGGGAGGAAGATGCAAAACTCAGGAAACAACTGATCGCCGAAAGAGCGCGGATCATTTCGCTGCTGCTGAATGAAAAAAAGAAAGGCGCTGCCACAGTAAAACCAACAGGCAAACAGCCACGACTTTACCATTGCAACACAATTGAAGGCGTTGACGAACATTTAACCGGACACAGGTAATGAGAACAGTAAAATTTATTATAATTTTCATTTTTGCATCGGGAATAATTTCCGCGCAAAAACAGTATTCGAGGATCGCGTTGCTCAATGGCATTGCCCACGTCGGTAACGGTGAAGTGATAGAAGGTTCTTTGATTGTAATTGAAAAAGACCGCATACAGAGCGTTGCGTCTACCGTTAATATCAAGTTGAATTACAACGCATTTGATACGGTAATTGACATCAGTGGCAAACATGTTTATCCCGCGCTCATCAA
>CAZFCR010000381.1:1392-3715 GCA_964517305.1 uncultured Akkermansia sp. | reverse complement strand
AAAACAGGAGAAATTAAAGCCATTGCCAATCTTACGAAAAGTAAAAACGACTCAACGGTATATAATGAAAGTCTGAATTACGCGCTCGGTTATCCAAGCGAACCCGGCTCTACTTTTAAACTCGCTTCTTTACTTGCAGCCATTGATGAATACAACATCAGTCTCGATGAAAAAGTAAATGTCGGGAACGGCACGTTTATGTATTACGACAGGCCTATGCGTGATGCGCACGAGCCGGAGGAAGAAGTGATCACTGTTCAGCGCGCGTTCGAAACATCGTCGAATGTGGGTATCAGTAAAATAGTGACCAAATACTTCGCCAAGAATCCAAAATTATTTATCAGCAAACTCAACAGTTTCCATCTGAATGAAAAATTAGGACTTGCTATTCCGGGTGAGGGCGTTCCGCGGATCAAGAATGTACGCGATAAGGATTGGTACGGTACCAGTTTACCGTGGATCAGTATCGGGTATGAAAGTCTTGTTACGCCTTTGCAAACACTCACGCTCTACAATGCCATAGCCAATAACGGAAAAATGGTAAAACCAAGGTTTGTAAAAGAAATCAAACGCAACGGCAATACAGTAAAAAGATTTGACACAGAGATCATTGATGAACAGATTGTAAAACCGGCAACGGTGGCAAAGGCCAAAAAACTGATGGAGGGCGTTGTGGCCAACGGCAGCGGCAAAGGGCTTAACATCACTGCATTTAAAGTTGGCGGTAAAACTGGCACAGCGCAGATAGCGAAAAACGGCGATTACAAAAGAGGAGGCAAAACTTACCAGGGATCGTTTGTAGGTTATTTTCCAGCGGATAATCCACTATATACCTGCATCGTGATCATCAACTCACCAACCAACGGCAACTATTATGGCGGTCTGGTGGCAGGTCCTGTTTTTAAAGAGATCGCCGAAAAAGTGTATTCGAGCAGTGTGGATTTTATTCAGCCTATCAATCATAAAAAAGACCTTTTGACGCATGTACCTGATGTGATCACAACCAAAGGGAGTGAACTGGAACGTGTAGCGAAAGGATTTTCCATTCCTGTGAAAATAAACGATCCTGACAATTACGGAATCAGAAACCGCAGCGATTCGTCAAAAGTGGTGACCAATTCCGTGGGACTGGAAAAGCAGTTGAAAAAAGGTGTGATGCCGGATCTGTCGGGACTCTCAGCAAAAGACGCGTTGTTTCTTCTTGAGAACAATGGTGTGTATGTAAAACTCCAGGGATTTGGCACTGTGAAAAAACAAAGCATTGAAGCCGGTCAGCGGTTTAACAAAGGCAATAAAATAACACTCATACTCAGTTAGATTGAAACTACTCAGCGACATATTGTATAAGGTACGACTTGAGGAGATCTCAGGATCTACGCACGTGGCCATTGCTTCGGTTGCCTTTGACTCGCGCAGGGTGAAAAAAGATACTTTGTTTGTAGCCACACGAGGAACAGCGGCAGACGGGCACGATTACATCAGCAAAGCCATAGAGAGTGGTGCCATCGCGGTTGTATGCGAAGAACTTCCTGAGCAACGCGACGAAAGAGTGTCGTATGTGAAGGTGACTGATTCATCGTACGCGCTGGGCATCATTGCCTGTAATTTTTATGAGAACCCCTCTGAGAAGATCAGGATCGTTGGCGTGACGGGTACAAATGGCAAGACCACTACGGTGACCCTGTTGTTTAATCTTTTTCGTTCGCTGGGTTATTCTGTTGGTTTATTGTCTACCGTTCAGAACAAGATCAACAACACGGTGATTCCATCTACACACACCACACCCGATGCGTTATCACTCAACGAACTGCTGAATACGATGGTGGAGCAGGGTTGTGAATACGCGTTTATGGAAGTGAGTTCACATGCCGTGGCTCAGAACAGGATCGCCGGCATTCAGTTCGCGGGCGCCGTGTTCACGAATATCACGCACGACCACCTCGACTATCACAAAACTTTCAGCGAATACATCAAGGCCAAAAAAGGTTTTTTTGACATGTTGCCTTCTACGGCATTTGCGCTGATCAACAAAGACGACAAGAACGGGCCTGTGATGCTGCAGAACACCCGGGCAGCGAAACATACTTACGGACTAAGGACGCTTGCTGATTTTAAATGCAGGATTATTGAGAACCATCTGAACGGTCTGCTTCTGAACATCGATAACCAGGAACTCTGGGTAAAACTGATCGGTACTTTCAATGCCTACAATGTGCTTGCGGTGTATGCAACCGCCTTGTTATTAAAACAGGATAAAACAAATACACTTACCACGTTAAGCAATCTCAATTCGGTAGAAGGCCGGTTCCAGTACATCAAGTCA
>CAZFCR010000381.1:0-1382 GCA_964517305.1 uncultured Akkermansia sp. | reverse complement strand
AACAGGCGGCATGATTGGCATCGTGGATTACGCGCATACACCTGATGCTTTAAAAAATGTTCTTGAAACAATAAAAGACATCAGAACCGGAAATGAGCAGGTAATTACAGTGGTGGGATGTGGCGGCGACCGGGATGCTGCAAAACGTCCGGTGATGGCGGCAATCGCGTGCGAATACAGCAACAAGGTGATCCTCACATCTGATAATCCGAGATCTGAAGATCCTGAAGAGATACTCAATCAGATGCAGAAGGGCATCATGCCGCACGATGCAAAAAAAACACTGCGCATTACCGACAGGAAAGAGGCGATAAAAGCAGCATGCAGCATGGCTGCCAAAGGCGACATTGTGCTGATTGCCGGGAAAGGACATGAAAAATACCAGGAGATAAAAGGCGTAAAACATGTTTTTGACGACATGGAAATATTAAAAGAAACCATTAAAACTTTAGGGATATAATGTTGTATTATTTGTTCGACTTTCTTGACAGGTCTTTTGATATTCCCGGAGCGGGGGTGTTTCAGTACATCTCCTTCAGGGCCGCTATGGCACTGATGTTTTCGCTTGTGATCTCGCTTCTTTTCGGCAAACGCATCATCAACTTTATCAGGAACAAACAAATTGGTGAAACCATCAGGGAACTTGGTCTTGAAGGCCAGAGCCAGAAAAAGGGAACCCCGACGATGGGTGGTCTTATCATTATTGCAGCCATCATCATTCCAACTTTGTTATTTGCGAAGATCCACAATGTGTACGTCATTCTCATGCTCATCACCACAGTATGGCTGGGCGTGATTGGTTTCCTGGATGATTATATCAAAGTATTTAAAAAAGACAAAGAAGGATTAAAAGGCAAATTCAAGGTGATCGGACAGGTTGGCATCGGTACGATTGTAGGTTGTGTTTTATATTTTCATCCCGATGTGGTGGTGAAGGAGAGGATCGCGCACAACGATGAAAGTGCCTGGCAGATCTCGAATCCTGATGCGCAGCAGGGTTTAAAAATTCCTGAGTACGCCCCGAAAGCCACAAAAAGCCTTAAAACCACCATTCCATTTGTAAAAAACAATGAACTCGACTACAGCCGTTTTATTTCGTGGCTGTGCGATGACTGCATGAAGTACGGCTGGCTCATTTTTATTCCCATGGTCATCTTAATTGTGACTGCAGTTTCAAATGGTGCCAACATTACAGATGGGATTGATGGTCTTGCTGCCGGCACTAGTGCTATCATTGGCACTGTGCTTGGTATCCTGGCCTGGGTATCGGGTAACGTGGTATTCGCTGATTATCTCAACATCATGTACATTCCCAACGCCGGTGAGCTGGTAGTTTTTATCGCGGCTTTTGTTGGCGGATGTATCGGATTTCTATGGTACAA
>CAZFCR010000380.1:0-3717 GCA_964517305.1 uncultured Akkermansia sp. | reverse complement strand
GACTACCATCCTTTGGCCATTCCGGCGCCATACAACCACAGCAACATCGACAGCGATGAGGTGTTATATTATGTTGACGGTGATTTTATGAGCCGCAACAATATCGAACAGGGTCATATTACGCTGCATCCAAAAGGCATTCCGCACGGACCTGCACCCGGTTCAATGGAAAGAAGCATCGGCCAGAAAGAAACCCAGGAACTCGCGGTAATGATTGATACATTCAGACCACTGATGGTAACCGAAGAGGCCATGGGCATTGATGATGGTAAATATTACAAGAGCTGGCTGGAGTAGGTGTTTTCAGTCCACAACCGCGATTAAAGATCAAAAACTTAACACAAGATATACAGTAGTCGGCAGAAAAATCGAAACACTCGAATTCCTCTGTACCGACTTGGTTTCCAACGTTTCTTGCCCATCTGTTGCGGTGGTGTAATTTGTCGTGGTTTTATAGGTCATGTGAGTGACAGGCAACTCGGCGTAAAGGCACAGAATTTTGTGAATATTGATTTTAACTCCTACGCCAGCCTGCGCTCCGGTTCCTATGCTTGTTGTCTGATTTGTTTTAGTGCTTTCTCTGGGCTGACCGCCCTGACCGAACACCGTTGAAGTGGTTACACTTTTCTGATTGTTGTCCGCATAAACAAAATCAGCAAAGCCGTTGAGCGTAACCCGTTTTGACTTGGCGAAATTGTAGCTCACTCCCGTCCTCAGATCAGCACGGTTGCTATTGTAAATGGTCGGTTTATACTCTCCTATTTGAGCATGTGAGTTTTTTTGAGAGATGCCAGCCCCAAATCTTAGGCCTATCAAATCCTTATAATAAACATTGTAAAAAATCAGAAACGGCGACTGGTCCGGAAGCGGGGTGAAAAACCTGAACTGACCAAGCAGGCCAACTGCGTTGAAGCCGATCTCATGGTTTAAAAGCCTGGTCTGCGTTGAGTCCTGTGATTTTAATAAACCGGCACTTAATAAAACGCTAAGAAATAAAAATCGGAGTTTGAGCATATATTCTTTCATGGGTGCTCAAAACTACAAAAATATATTATCGCTCTGACGTAAGCCTGAAAATTTCCACGTTAATACCCCAGCAACGTTCTCACCTGAGCGAGTTTTTCGTTGGCCATTTCGTTCGCCCGTTTTTCGCCAACGGCCAGTTGTTGTTCCAGCGCATCCGGCGCTGCCATTAACTCGTTGAATATTTTTCGCGGCTCGCTAAAGGTGTCGAGAATCAGTTCCAGCAATGCGGTTTTTGCATGGCCGTATCCGTATCCGCCTTTCAGGTAGTTGGCGCGCATCTCTTCCGTTTTTTCAGCGCCCGCAAGCAAACTGAACAGTTTAAACGTATTGTCGGTCTCAGGATCTTTCGGGTCTTCCAGTGATCTGCTATCGCTTACAATGCCCATCACCACTTTTTTCAGTTCTTTTTCGGGAAGAAATATGTTGATGAAATTGTTGTAGGATTTACTCATCTTCTGTCCGTCTGTACCGGGCACAATCATCACGCGGTTATCAACAAGTGCCTGAGGCACCACCATACAATCGGTGCCCGTGCGGTGATTAAAAGCCTTGGCAATGTCGGCGGTAATTTCAAGATGCTGCATCTGATCCTTTCCTACGGGAACAAAATCTGTATCATACAGAAGAATGTCCGCGGCCATCAGCACAGGATAAGTAAACAAGCCTGCATTCACATCGCTCAGCCTTTCACTCTTATCTTTAAATGAGTGCGCATTGGCCAGCATGGGAAAAGGTGTAAAACAATTCAGATACCAGGTGAGTTCTGTTACCTGCGGCACCCGGCTTTGCCTGTAAAAAACAGTTTTGCTGGTATCCAGCCCAAACGCCAGCCAGGTAGCGGCTACCGCGCGGGTGCTTTGCCTGATGAACTCCGCGTCTTTCTGACTTGTGAGCGTGTGCATGTCGGCAATAAAAAACAAACTTTCGTTGTCTGCTTTTTTGCTGAGTTCAATGGCGGGTTTTATTGCGCCAAGAATATTTCCGAGATGCGGAACATTGGTGCTTTGAATACCGGTTAAAATTCTGGACATAAAATATCAAAAAACAAATGTAAAGATTATAGGAGAACCTGCGCGCATCTTTCGCCGTCCATTGCCGCGCTTACAATGCCGCCCGCGAATCCGGCGCCTTCACCGCAGGGAAAAAGATTGCTGATCTGCGGATGACAGAGTTTTTCTTTATCCCGGGGAATTCTTACCGGCGTGGAGGTGCGCGATTCAACACCAACAATCACCGCATCGTTGGTCAGGTAGCCGCGCATCTTGTTTCCAAAGGCTTTAAAGCCTTCTTTTAACCGGGGACCTATCAGACTTCCCAGCACCTGCTGCATGTCAACACTTTTAATACCGGGCTGGTAGCTGCATTCAGGAAGAGAACCACTCACTTTTCCGTTCACAAAATCAAGCATCCGCTGCGCGGGTGCCGTCTGCGTTTTTCCCCCGTGAACCCATGCGCTTTTTTCAAGTGTTTTCTGAAACTCCAGCCCCGCAAGAGGACCAAACTTTTTGAAGGGCTCAAAATCATTTAATTCAAGTCCCACTACGATACCGCTGTTGGCGTAAGGGTTGTTGCGTTTACTCGGGCTCCAGCCGTTGGTCACCACTTCGCCTTCTGCTGTGGCGCAGGGCGCAATAATACCGCCAGGACACATGCAGAATGAATAAACGCCACGGCCTTTCACCTGTTCAACCAGCGCATAACTTGCCGCGGGCAAATATTGCCTGAGATCATTGACCTCTGTTACGCTGCCGCAATGGTACTGGATTTTATCGATCAGATCCTGAGGATGCTCTGCCCTGACGCCAATGGCAAAGGGTTTGGCTTCGAGCAACAATTGTTTGCGGTAAAATAATTCGTAGATATCCCGCGCCGAATGCCCTGTCGCAAGGATCAGGTTCTGGACGGGATGTTGTGTGTCACCGTTTTGGTCGCTGATGACAATGCTTTCCAGCCTGCCTTCTTTTATGTGGAGGTCGCTGAGTTTTGTATTAAATAAAACTTCGCCGCCTTTTTGCAAAATGGTTTCGCGGATGTTCTGAATCAATTGCGGCAACTTGTTGGTGCCAATGTGCGGATGCGCATCCACAAGGATGTCGTTGGGCGCCCCGTGAAATACAAGGATCTTAAGAATTTTTTCAATGTCGCCGCGTTTACCGGAACGTGTGTACAATTTCCCATCGCTGTAGGTTCCCGCACCACCCTCGCCAAAACAATAATTGCTTTCGGGATTCACAATGTGTTCTTTGTTGATGGCCGCCAGATCGCGCCTCCGCGCTTTTACATCTTTGCCGCGTTCTATGATAATTGGCCTGATCCCTGACTCCATGCACCGCAGCGCAGCGAACAAACCCGCCGGACCCGCGCCAATGATGTGACATATTTTTTTGGAAGCGCTTACATCAGGATAATCAAAATGAAAGGCGGGATCAGCGATGTTTTCTCCGGCCGCAACAAGCAAAGTCAGGTTTATTTTTATCCGCCTGCCCCGTGCGTCGATGCTGCGGCGCAGAATTTTTATCTGAAGATCTGTGTTGGGGTCGCCCGAGATCAGGCTGCGCACTTCTTCTCTCAGCATTCCTTCGCTGGCAGCCACCTGTGGGCTGACTTGTATCTGTAAATGTTGTTGCATCTGTAAGATTTTTATTCTTCAATTTAATTTCGTTTATTAATTCATTCACTTACTAACTTCTG
>CAZFCR010000379.1:1926-3779 GCA_964517305.1 uncultured Akkermansia sp. | reverse complement strand
TTTAATCTGCCTGGGTGTACCTTCGAAAAAAAAGTCCTGATGCTTGGCGGCACCATCAGTTTAAAAAAAACCGGCAGATGTTACGAGGGCGACATGAGTGGGATCAGCGCCATCCACATGCCTGCATGGATCTCAGGTGTTTATTATCTGCCCGGTAATAAGATCTCGCGCTTAACAGAATGGCAGGCAAGAATTGATAAGATCGTTGACGAAGCACCTAACTGGGACGTTGGCATGATCTGCGGCATTCCATCCTGGGTTCAGCTGGTGCTTGAAAAGATCATCAAACATCATCAGCTTCGAAACATCCACCAGATCTGGCCTGACTTGAATGTCTACATCCATGGCGGCGTGTCATTTCAAACCTACCGCGAAGGATTCGCCAAACTGCTCGGCAAACCTGTTACGTACATCGAAACCTACATGGCTTCGGAAGGATCTTTCGGATTTCAGCCTCACCCTGACTCGGGGATCTGCCTGGTGCCGGACGCCGGTATTTTTTATGAGTTTATCCCATTTGACCGGCATAATTTTGATGAAGATGGTAACCTCAGATCCAACCCTCATGTTGTTGCGCTTCACGAAGTAGCTGAAAACACACCTTATGCCCTGGTTATTACTACCTGCGCAGGTTTGTGGCGGTATCTGATTGGCGACGTGCTTGAATTTACCAATACGCAAACGCATGAAATAAAGATCACCGGCCGCACCAAACATTTTTTGAACCTCTGCGGAGAACATGTTTCAGCTGACAACCTCGCCTCTGCCCTGCGTTTAACGGCCGATGACACTGGTCTTGATATTCCTGAATTTGCAGTATCCGGCATCAATCATAACAACAGTTTTGAATACCACTGGTACCTCGGCTGCAATGACTGGAAAAATTCAAGCCCTTTAACCATTGCCGGGCTTCTTGATAAAAAACTTTGTCAACTCAACGACGATTATCTGACAGAACGCCAGGCCGGAGTGATCAGTTGTGTTTCAGTGACCCTCTTGCCAACAGACATATTCCATTCTTATCTGAAAAGCATAAAAAAAGAAGGCGGCATGAACAAATTTCCCCGCGTTTTAAAAGAGCATCATTTACCGGCATGGAAAAAACACCTGGAACAGGTGCAGCAGGAAAAAAAGAAATCCGTTTTTACAGCCAGCGCATAAAATAAAATAAAGGGGTCTAAGAATCAATCAAACCCATCGCCTCTTTGCACGCGGAAAACACAACAACAGACTCGCTCCTGCGAGAAGAAAAGAGATCATTACCACCCAGGGCGAACCAAGGTAGAGATTAAATTTCTCAAGATCGTTCAGTATCCGCCCGTTCGCTTGATCAATATGCACACTGCCGTACATCACCGCCATCCATCCAAAATGCAGAGCCCATGCATAACCAATGTGACCTGCTTTCACAATCAGGTTGTTCTTCACAAACACTGTAAACAAAAGACTCAGTAAGGTTCCTGTTTCCAGAAAACCCTTGTCTCTGAAATACCATTTGTAAAGCAGCAGATGTGCCAGCGTGAGCAACAACGCCAGCAAGGCAGAAGACATAAGCGGACTTAAACGCAAACGACTCCTGAATAAGTGCAGCATTATCGCACCCGTAATCAGTTCCTCGCTGGCGATGTAAAAAAAACAGTGAACGTAACTCTCAAAAACCGAAACGCTGATCGTTACACCTTCAGAATCAGCAATGTTGACCGCTACCAGCCATGAAACAAAAGTGAGCAGGACTGTGACCCCGATAACAGTAACCAATCCGTTTAAAGGCATCTTCATGCCCGCCACATGCAGAAAGGAGCGGGGCCAGATCAAAAAACCCAATCCGCTGATCACAAAAAAACCAAGCATGG
>CAZFCR010000379.1:0-1916 GCA_964517305.1 uncultured Akkermansia sp. | reverse complement strand
ATTATAGTTGTAAGACAAATAAAAATGCGCGTAGACCAATAAAACAAAATACAACAGGCGGATCGCGTTCCTTTTCTCCATTTTTCGCTGGCGAAGATAAGCATAAAGAAAAATCAGAAAAGCGCAGCGAAAATTTTTCTTATTGCATCGGGAAGTAGAAAGTTTAATCGCGGCTGAAAATCACTGGTCGCTGAACAACGTTTACCGGAGATCCCATAAGATCCTGTAACTTCCGATCCGTGCCTCCGGATCGTAAATGTGACTGGTTACCATGATCTCGTCGAGCTGCATCTCTTCCTGAAAACTCTGAAGTCCAGTTCTCACATTTTCAGGGTCGCCGATAAAAGCATACCGCATCATTTGTTTAACAGCGGCTTCTTCCGTTGGTGTCCACCGGCCGTCCATATTTTCTACCGGTGGCTGAAGCGGGCGGCGCTGACCGCTAATGATTCCACGGGCGAGCTGATAAAACGAGGTGGCGAGGCGTTCAGCTTCCCTGTTGGATTCGGCGGCGATCACGTTTACGCAAGCCATTACATAAGGTTGTTTTAATTTTTTTGAAGGCCTGAAGTTGCGGCGGTAAATATTTACAGCCTGAACAAACTGTGCCGGAGCAAAGTGACTTGCAAACGCATAAGGTAAACCCATGAAGGCTGCAAGTTCGGCGCTGTCGGTACTTGAGCCGAGGATCCACATCGGCACATCAACGCCTTCACCTGGAATGGCGCGCACCTTTGCATTTTTATTCTCGGCCGAAAAATAGGTTTGCAGTGCCAGTACATCCTCAGGAAAATCATTCACCGTTTCCATCCTGTTGCGACGCAATGCTGCCGCCGTGGCCTGATCGGTGCCCGGCGCGCGTCCGAGTCCAAGATCAATGCGGCCCGGATATAGTGAGGCCAATGTACCGAATTGTTCCGCTATCACCAGTGGTGAGTGGTTGGGCAGCATGATGCCACCGCTGCCGATCCGCATACTTTTTGTTCCTCCCGCAATAAAACCAATTAATACCGCGGTAGCAGAACTGGCCACACTTTCCATGTTGTGATGTTCGGCCAGCCAGTAACGGTGATAACCAAAAGCTTCAACGCTGCGGGCAAGACGAAGACTGTTTTTAAAAGTAATCTCAGCTGTATTGCCTTCCGTAATCGGTGCAAGATCAAGAACAGAAAAAGGGATGTTTATTAATGATCGGCTCATCTGAATGTTTTGCAAAAATAAACCGCAATTAAACGGGAGATAAAATAAAACTACGCTCGCTGAAGGCCGGTATCGTTGGTTCACCTTCATAAAAATAACGGATCTCATCGTTTTTATCCATCAAACCAAGGCTGTACAAAACCGGCACAAAATGATCAGGCGTCGGCGCTGCCAGAAGTCCGAGCGGGTGACTTTTTTCATAATTGATGATGTTCTGCACCTGCCGCTGATCGATTTGTTTTTTGATCCAGCCATCGTACTCACTTTCCCATCCATAGGGTGTCATATCATTTTTTCTGAACTTCTCACCTGCCAGTTTTAAATTATGAATTAGTGAACCACTGCCAATAATCAAAACCCCTTTCTCTCGCAATGATTTTAATTGGGTTGCCAGATCGTAATGGTAAGCTGCTCCGGCGTGATAATCGATGCTCATCTGAAATACAGGCACGTCACCTTCAGGAAACAAATGCTTCAGCATGGGCCAGGAACCATGATCGAGGCCCCAGTCCAGCGTTTCGGATACAGTGGGAACAAGGTTTTTTATTTCATGAGCCGTTTCCGGTGATCCCACCGCGCTGTATTTAACTTCATAATACTCTTTAGGAAAACCATAATAATCGTAGATCTGCTTCTGTTCCTTTGCCGCGTTCACAAACGTGCCGCGCGTACACCAGTGAGCAGACACAACAAGGGCGGCTTTTACTTCGTAGTTA
>CAZFCR010000378.1:2606-3782 GCA_964517305.1 uncultured Akkermansia sp. | reverse complement strand
CATGTGGCGCAAAATATTTAAAAACTTTCTTCCCTGCATTCTCGTGCTTGTGGCTGCGGGTTTTGCTGCCCAGGAAGATAAGCTTATCAGGGCGCAGCAGTTGCTTAAGGCAAAAGAGTCTGATCAGGCGGTTTTAGCCATCGACAGCGCTGTATTGCATCCCGACACCAAAGGCGATTTTATGGCCTGGACCACACGCGCTTTTATTTATTTTGACCTTTACAAACGCAGCGACCGGCTGAAACTGAACAACCCGCTGCGCGATACCATCATTTCTTCCCTGCGCATCTCACAATCGCTTAAACCAGATTCAAATTACCAGAAGAACAACCTTGCCCTGCTTACCAACATGGCCGCCGGTTATTTTAACCTCGGTAAAATGTACCTCCAGGATTCGCTGAATGCCGCAAAAAGTCAGCAGGCTTACAACAAATACAAAGAGGTATACGAGCTGGCCAATCCCGGCAGTAACATGAAGGGAAAGGACATTGAATATTACCTTGCAGTAGGCAGTTTGTTTTCTGAAATATTTATCAAAGACAACAACAACACCGCTGCAGGCGAGGTGGCCAAAGTAGCCTTGTTAAAAACCCTCGAAATTCAACCAGACAATCCGAATGCATCGATCAACATGGGACTGATGTATTACAACCAGGCGGTTAATTTAACCAAGTCGATGGAATATGGTGCCGATTTTGACCAGATTGAAATTGTGCAGGAAAATATTGTGAAGCTTGCCAAACAATCGGAGCAGTTTATTGTAAAGGTATATAATCAGGATAACAAGAACGCGAAAGCAATAGAGGCGCTTTATTACATTTACCGGATGCTGAATGATTTTCCTAAATCTGACGACTTTAAGGCGAAGTGTACAGCGCTTGGCATCGACGTTTCTCAAAAAACCGCGGATAACCAGGAAGGCAACAAATGAAATTCAGGTTTTCGATAGGTAGAAGAATTGGTTTAGGGTTTGCCATCTTTATTTTGTTAACGGTGGTGGCCTTTGTGCTTACGGTGATCATTGTGAATGAAAGCCGGCGCCGCACAAAAACCGTTGTTGAACAGATTACGCCCAGCGTTGCAGAGCTGAAAGAACTCAACCTATTGCTGCAGCGTTCACACACCAACATTTCAAAATGGTTTTACGCCAAAAGTTTTAATGATGTAGATTTTCGC
>CAZFCR010000378.1:0-2596 GCA_964517305.1 uncultured Akkermansia sp. | reverse complement strand
CCGATTATCCAAAAAAGAAAAAGAAACTCAACGAATTTTCGGCGCTGTGGTCGCCCGACGAAAAAGAGCAGCTTGAGGTGATCTTTCAGCAGATTGAAACGCTTTTTGAAGTGTATCAGAGAGATATCATGGAGCAGTTAACGACCACCGAGTCGTATGAAGATCCCAATATTTATCTTCTTGCCCGTATTCCTTTTGAAGACGCGGAAGTGAGCATTAAAGTGATCTATAAAAAGCTGAATGTTCTGATCGACAATAAACACCTTTTCGCTCAGAGGCAGGTAGACCTGATGTTCAGTTCTTTGAATTTCTTAAAAACATTTGTGCAGTTGCTTGGTATCACGCTCGTGATTGGTGGTGTGCTTATTGCCATTCTTACCACACGTTCGATCACCAAACCCATTCAGGTGCTGAAAAAAATGCTGTTGTCGATGGGACTCGGTATTTTGCCGGAAGAACGCATCAAAGCCACCAATGATGAGATCGGGGAAATGGGCAACGCCCTTAATGGCCTCATCCAGTCGATGCACCACACCACCGATTTTGCAAAAGAAACCGGTGCCGGTAATTTCGACGCCCGTTATACACCATTAAGCCAGCACGATACGCTGGGTCATGCTTTGCTGAAAATGCGGGATGACCTTGCAGAGAACGAACGTTTGCTTGAACAGAAAGTAATTGAGCGAACCGAAGAAGTGGTGAGGCAAAAATCGGAGATCGAAAGTAAAAATGAAGAACTCGAAATCCTATATAAACAGGTTACTGATAGTATTCATTACGCCAAACGGATTCAAGACGCTATTCTTCCCAATAACAGCATCATCAAACAACTGATGCCCGATTCATTTGTACTTTTTAAACCCAAAGACATTGTGAGTGGCGACTTTTACTGGATCGAAAAAAAGGCCGATCTCGTTTATTTTGCGGCTGTAGACTGCACCGGTCATGGTGTTCCCGGCGCTTTTATGAGCCTGGTGGGTTACAACATTCTCAAAGACATTTTAAACAATACACAGATCGTTAAACCGGGAGAAATTCTGGATGAATTGCGTGAAGGTGTGGTGAATACACTGAGGGCCGACGACAGCGGCAAACAAGCCAAAGACGGGATGGACATGACACTCTGCGCCATCAACTATAAAACGCTTGAGCTGCAATACGCGGCGGCCTTTAATCCGCTTTACATAGTGCGCAATAATGAATTGCTGACGCACCCCGCCAATAAATTCCCGATTGGATCTTTTGTGGGCGAAAAACAAAATTTCGACAACCGTATTGTACAGCTGGAGAAGGGTGACCAGATCTTTATCTGCAGCGACGGATATGCAGATCAGTTTGGTGGTCCCAATGGAAAAAAATTCATGGTGGGCAACTTCCGTAAGTTGCTTGTTCAGATCGCGGGCATGAGTTCCGAGGCGCAAAAAGAATACCTCGACGAAACACTGCTCAAGTGGCAGGGAGGCCAGGAACAGGTAGACGACGTTCTGGTGATTGGTTTAAAAGTTTAAGAAGTTCAGATCTTTTCAAAGTCGGTCATCAGCTTCCGCCATTGCAGCGGTAACTGGATGCTTTCATTTTTCTGATAATCCATTGTAACGAGCACGCCCTGAATGTTCGCGCACACTTCGAGGTGATTTTCTTTTTTCCTGCAAATGGCATTTTTTACACGGATGCTTTTGTTACCGAATTCATACACTTTTGTAAAACAGTAGATCTCGTCGTTAAGAAAAACAGGAAGTACATGATCGATCTCCGTCCGCGCCAGCACAAAACCATTTAAATTCCAGTCGATATTGTGTTTTAATACCTCGTTAAAATAACGAACACGGCCCAGTTCGGCGTAGTTGTGGTAACAGGAATTGTTGACATGCTGCAGGCGGTCGATGTCGGAAAACCTGATCTGCAATGGAATCACGTGTTTATAATCTTCATGCTTCATACCTGGCGGTTTAGCAGCTCGAGTGCCATTTGTCGCAGCGCGTTCTTTTTTTTAGAAAAAGCATTCACCTGCTCAAGGCAATCGATGGCTTTTTTTGTGAAAGCATCGGCCTCTGCAAGACAGAGATCTCCAACGCCCAGTTGGCTGAAGATCCTGAGCATCGCGCTGACTTTTTCAGCAGGATCTTTCAGCTGCATCAGTCTCGCGATTTCCGCCGTCGTCGTAGCGTCGGCTTTTTCGGCGCACTTAAGAAGAAGAAATGTTTTTTTATTGGCAAGAATGTCTCCGCCGGGTTGTTTACCAAACTTACCCGCGTCTTTGGCAAAAGCATCAAGATAATCGTCGAGCAATTGAAAAGCAACACCAAGATTTTTTCCAAAAGCATAAAGGTGGTCCTGGTCTTCGGTGCCTGCGCCCGCGGCAATGGCGCCCATTTTAAGACTGCAGCCCAGCAGAACTGCTGTTTTAAGCGTAATCATGTGAACATAATCGTCCACACCCACCACATTGTCCCGTTCAAAATTCATGTCCATTTGCTGACCCTCGCATACTTCAATGGCGGTACTCTGCAGAAGATGACTCAGCTGTTTGTATTCTGATGCATCGTAAGCGGAGAGGGCCTGGAATGCCTTTACCAGCATGGCATCGCCGCTGAGT
>CAZFCR010000377.1:0-3790 GCA_964517305.1 uncultured Akkermansia sp. | reverse complement strand
TGAGCGGACAGCTGGGAAGCGGACGTGAGTTTCATTTATTAAACTGTTATGCAGATCAGGCAGGCAGCATGTGGCGAAAATTTACGCAGCAGTTGTGTGACTATGCCGGAAAATGTTCCCCTGAAGAACAGAATCAGATTGTAGCCGGCGCACTGCACGGTTTCAGTATCAACCTCCGGATTTTTAATTAATTTTTGTTAATAGTTCTGATATTATAGGTTCTTTTTAATTAATTTTTTTGTCAGATGAAATTTAAAGACATCGTCAACCGAGACCTTGTAAACCTTACCAATTGCGACCAGGAGCCCATTCACATACCCGGCAGCATTCAGCCGCATGGCTGTTTGTTTTCAGTAAACAGCAACACCGGTTTAATTGATTTTGTAAGTGAAAATATTTTTGATTTTACAGGTCACCAGATCAAACACCTCATCGGTTATAATTTTGAAGATCTTTTCCCGGGAAGAACCCTGAACCAGCTTTTAAAAAACGTGGAATCAAGACAGGAAAGTATCCGTCTTAATTTTCCTGCGGGCACTTACGAGGTGTATTACCACCTCTGCAACGATCAACTCATCTTTGAACTGGAGTTCAACATGGACGAGAGTCCCGCTCCTAACCTCATCAACCTCTCGGGCGAGTTTGTAGATTATATAGAAAACACCACGACTATCCAGGAACTTTGCGACCGTGTGGCGATGGGCATTAAAAAAGTAAGCGGCTACGACCGGGTAATGGTGTACCGTTTTGATGAGCATTACAATGGTGAAGTAATTGCAGAAAAGAAAAACGACGACCTCGAAGCCTTTCTTGGCCTGCATTATCCCCACACCGACATCCCGAAACAGGCCAGAGAGCTTTACCTGAAGAATCAGCTGAGGGTAATTGCCGACGTGAATTACATCCCGGTTGCAATTTATACCGCCGACAACGGCATTTCAAAAAACCTGGACCTGAGTTATTCCGTACTCCGCAGTGTAAGTCCCATTCACTGTCAGTATCTGCGCAACATGGGCGTAGGCGCTACGCTCACGATTTCGTTATTGCACAAACAAAAACTATGGGGACTTGTGGCCTGTCACCACTATTCAACAAAAACCATTTCCTTCGAAGTAAAGATGGCTGCCAAACTATTGGGCCATATCATCACCTCGCAGCTCGACGCACGCCAGATCAGCGAACAGGACAGCATTGCCGGGAAGTGCAACGCGGCACTGACGCGGGTCACCGGTCTTGATTTTTCGCCCCAGCGCGAATACCTGCAGGAACTCGCCGATAATAAAGATACGCTGCAAATCTGCAACGCTTCGGGTGTGGCCTTTGTTTTCGACAACACCGTGTATCAGTCTGACTATGCCCCGGAGGCCGGCTTTACACTTGAACTGAACAAAAGGCTGCGCGAAACAGGGAGGGGCAAAGAAATGCAGATCACATCCCTTTCGGCACTTTATCCCGATTTTAATGCTTATTGCGAAACTTTTCCCGGCATACTTTATTTTCCCCTCAATGGTTCAGGCGGAATTTTATGGTTCAGGCATGAAACCATCAAAAACATCACCTGGGCGGGCGATCCCTCGAAAGCGATTGAAAAAGACGCGAGTGGCCTTTCGCCCCGCAAATCGTTTGAACAATGGAAAGAAACCGTAAAATGCCAGAGTACCAACTGGCTTTCCGCTGAAACGACCGCGGCCCGCAACTTTGCCGATGTGATAGAAAAATTCATTCAGTCGATCCGCGTCACAGAAGAACGCGACAAACAAAAAGAACTGAGTGAAACCTTAACCCGCGCCAATTCCGAACTGGAGATCATCAACTGGATCAGCACCCATGATCTGCAGGAACCACTGCGTAAGATCCGGATGACCGCTTCCATCCTGCTCGATCACCACAAAAACCTGCCTGAGAAAGTGCACACCATGATCGGAAAAATGAGCGAGCACGCCTCCTACACCCAATCGCTGATGAAAGATATCCAGAAATATTCCAGAATTTCAGGATCCGCGGAACGTTTTAACCAGGTATCGCTCGACGACATCCTGGCCGATGTACAAAAACAGATCGCCTCTAAACTCAGAACCCGGAAACACCAGATCCACATTGATCAGCTGCCCGTTATTGAAGGCATTGCCTCTATGCTCCGTTCGGTTTTTTATAACCTGCTCGAAAACGCCGTGCATTTCAGCGATCCGGAAAAAGTGCTGAAGATCAATGTCAAATACAAAGGCATCATCGACGGTTACCAGCAGATCAGTGTATCAGACAACGGCATCGGCTTTGAACCCGGCCAGTCAGAACAACTGTTCAGGGTTTTTGCCACGCTTAATCCAGAGCACGCGCACACCGGCCGGGGCATCGGACTGGCCCTCTGTCAGAAGATCATGGAAAAACACCGGGGACACATCCGCGCCCGGGGCAACACAGGCGAAGGCGCTACCTTTTACCTCAGTTTTCCGGCGGTTTCAACACCCGGCTAAAACATAGCCGGAAATTTGCCGCATTGTTGGAAATTTTTTTCCTAATATTACGGCACACAAACCTTACACACAATGAAATCCTTCCTGGCAATTGTTCTTTTCCTCGCCTGCCTTCCGCTGGCGGCCCAGACAGAGTCTGTAGACGAACTGGAGTTCGAATCGAAATCCATCAACAATCCTTACAAGCCTAAAAACAACAATTACGCGTTCATCCGCTCCAAGCGTGGAAAAAGCGGCGTTAACAAAAATGCAAAGGCCGATTCCATCCTTACACTTCCCATCAACGAGATCGTGCTTGTGTATACTGAACTCAACAGCGCCGATGCAGCCGAACGTGAAGAAGCCAATAAAGAAAGGTGGGAAAACCTTTTAAAAACCTATCCCGAATATTTCGAAAACTATCCTACCTACATCAACGTGTGCCAGTGCAATGCGCAGGGCGACACCGTAGCCTTTAAAAAGAACCAGGGTTTTTATATTTATTTTGAAGGCGATGAGCCGGTGGCCGCCGAGCCGGAACCAACACCTGTTGCGGAACCTGAACCGCAAAAAGAAGTGGCTGTAAACAATTCAAAACCGGAGAAGAGCCAGAAAGCAGAAAAACCATCAAAAGCGGAAAAGAAAAAAGAAGTTGAAGAAACGCCTGTGGCAGAAAACAAACCTGACCGGGAAGAAAGAAAAAAAGAAAAACCTGCTAAAGTAAAAGAGAGCAAAAAAGACGAGGCAGATGACAATGTGTTTCCTGAACCGGTAAAAGAAAAGCCTGTAAAAAGAGCGGGTTATTCCAAACCAAAAAGGTCCAAAGATCCGAAAGCCTGTCGTCCGGCCTGTTACGAAAACGGAGATGAAGACCTGTATGCTTTTTTCAGGGACAACATTACCCTGAGCAAAAAACAGAAACGCAAAGGCAAGAACCTCGTGTCGATGGTGCGCCTGCAACTCAATTTTGACGGCTCCATTAAAAAAGCGATGGTGACCGGTGCCGATGCAGCGCTCAACGAGCAGGTAAACACCGCCATCAAATCCATGAACCTCTGGAATCCTGCGGTTAAAAACGGTCTTACAGTAAAGTCGGAAGTAAAAATGACGCTTAAGTTTGACAAAGAAACCAAAAGCATGAAACCTTTCGACATCATCAACACCCCCCGTCCAGGACCAAAATGCAAATGTGTGAGCGACGCTGAATTGTTTGGTGATTGATCTTTATCTATAAAAATGAAAAACGGACATACCTTTAAAAGGATGTACTTTTTTTATTGCACGAACCGCTTAACCAATCTTAAAACAACGCATGCTGATGTTCGCGAACTGAAAAC
>CAZFCR010000376.1:1103-3817 GCA_964517305.1 uncultured Akkermansia sp. | reverse complement strand
ATCGTTCAGCCTGAAGGTCTGTTCATGGGTGTATACATTGATACCATCCGCAAACATTCCAGGGCAAAGGTCGTGTTGCGCGCGCATAACATCGAACATTACATCTGGAAAAGACATATTTCCAATAAAACCAACTGGTTTACGCGCGTGTATCTGTCACTTCAGAACAGCCGGCTTAAAAAATTTGAACTCCGGGTGTTTTCAAAACTGGATGCTGTTGTGCCCATCTCAGAAACAGATGCGCTGGAGATAAAAAACCTGGGATGTAACCTGCCCGTTTTTACCTGCATCTCCGGCGTTTCGGTGCGCGATTACCAGGCCAGAAACAATCAGCCTGTAAAAAATAAAACCATTTTTTATTTCGGCTCAATGGACTGGCTGCCCAACCAGGAAGCCGTGACCTGGTTTTTACAGCACTGTTGGGACACCATTCATCAGCAGGATCCGGAGGCGCGACTGATCATTGCAGGAAGGGGCATGCCGCTACATTTTTTTCACATCACCCGGCCTAATGTGTCTATCGTTGAGAATGTTCCCGATGCCGCTAGTTTTTACCGGCAACACCAGATCATGATCGTTCCTCTTTTGTCGGGCAGCGGCTTGCGTATCAAGATCATTGAAGGCATGGCTTACGGCAAAGCCATTGTGAGTACCACCGTTGGGGCGGAAGGAATTAAATGCACGCACGAAAAAAACATTCTGATTGCCGACACGCCCGACGCTTTTGCGGCCGCGGTTCTGCGTCTGCTGAAAAACGAATCCGAACGTCAACAAATAGAGCAGGCCGCCGCAGCCTTTGCTTCAACGGAATTCGACAATTCAAAAGTGGTTGGCGCACTTACCGGATTTTACAAAACACTTGTGCATGGATAAGATCCTGCTGGTGATATTAATTTCATCAGTGTTGTGCATCGCGCATACCTATCTTTTTTATCCTTTGCTGATGATAATGGTATTCAGGAAACAAAAAACAAAGATTGCTGAATACAGTGCATTGGATGATCTACCCGCTGTAGCGGTGCTCGTTGCAGCGTACAATGAAGAAAGGGTGATCGCTGAAAAGATCAACTCCATTTTTAATACCACCTATCCCGTTTCGAAAATAAAAGTGTACATCGGGTCCGATGCCTCTGTTGATGCGACAGACGAGATCATTGCGCAACTTTGTGAAAAATATCCCGGACTCGAACTGGTCAGATTTTCCGGCAGGGTAGGGAAGATCAGCATCATCAACCATCTCCAGTCGCTGGGCGACGAAGACATCCTGATCATGACCGATGCCAATGTGATCTTCAGACCGGATACGCTTTTTGAACTGGTCAAGTATTTTAAAGATCCGCGTACGGGGATAGTAGCCGCCAACATCATGAAGGTGTCGCATACCAACGAGGGCATTGCCTTCCAGGAAAAAAAATACCTTTCGCTGGAGAACCGGATCAAGGCGGGTGAAAGCAACGCTTTTAACCTCATCATGGGGGCGGAGGGCGGCTGTTACGCCATCCGCAACAACCTTTTCAGCAAGGTGCCACTGAAGTTTAATGTAGACGATTTTTTTATCACCATGCAGGTGATCACGCGTGGGAAATTTACGCTGTTTAATTCAAAAGCGGTTTGTTTGGAGGATGTGCCGGGTGACACAGAAGGGGAATTCCGCAGGAAAGTCCGAATCTCATCCGGCAATTTTCAGAACCTGTTTTTTTTCAAAGGCATGTTGCTCAGATTCTGGCAACCCCTGGCTTTTTGTTTCTGGTCTCACAAGGTGTTTCGCTGGTTCACACCGTTTTTTCTGATGATCAGTCTCTTCAGTTCAGCGTTGCTGGCGCTGTACCAGCCCGTATATTGGTACCTCGTATTGGTCCAACTGTTTGCGATGCTCATGCCGGCTTTTAATCATCTGATAGGCTTTAAAAACCAGTTCCTGCGTTTTATCAGTCATTTTTATTTAATGAACTTTGCCCTGCTGCAGGGTTTTTTCCGTTTCACTAAAGGCATACAGTCCAGCATCTGGCAACCGATAAAAAGAGATGTTTAAGATAGTTTGTCACATATTGTTTTGTTTATTGGTTGTGCAGCTTCATGCGCAGAAGAAAACAGTTAGGTCAATTCAGATTAAACACGCTGATAGCTGGTCGTTTGACAGCGATAAAAATAATGCGCAGGTGTTAAGAGGCAACGTAGTATGTGAACATGACGGCACCTTTCTCTATTGTGATACTGCTCTGGTTTATGACAAAGAAACCCGGATGGTCGCTTCCGGCCACATCCTCATCACCAAAGGCGACAGCATCCGGGTTACAGGACAAACACTGGTGTACGACGGGAAAACAAAAATGGCCGTGCTTCAAAACAATGTAAAATGCGTTGAAAAAGACATGACCCTCACCACCGACTATCTGACGTTCGACGTGGGTCGCTCGGTGGCCAATTATTACAACGGCGGTAAAATAGTAAACAAAGAAAACACCCTCGTCAGCAAAAATGGCCATTATTATTCCGCGGGTAAAGAAGCTGCGTTTCATTATGATGTGGAACTCACCAATCCGGATTACAAAATGACCTCTGACACGCTGAGATACAAGATGACCAACAAAACGGCGTATTTTCTTGGTCCCAGTCTCATCACCAGTAAAACGGATTACATCTACTGCGAAAACGGCTGGTACGATACCGAAAAAGAAATCTCCCAGTTCAGTAAAAACGCTTTGCTCGTCACC